>JAYSUY010000478.1:0-13568 GCA_043718855.1 Saprospiraceae bacterium
CCACAACACCGTAGTCCACTGCGACACACGGTAGTAGTGTTCGTCGCTGCGGCCCGGCACCCAGAGGCGGCGGTAAAGGTCGGAGACGCTGGTGGCGGTGAGGGCATTGAGCTGCGAGGCGGTAGAGCCCCACGAGGCGCAGAAAATCATGGCGAGCATCAGTCCAACCAGCCCCGCAGGAAGGTGGTTCAGGATAAAATGGATGAACACATAGTCCTTGTCTCTGGGTTCTTCTCCCGGGACGGCGGCTGCGATGAGCGCCTCGGCTTGGGTGTGCAATTCATCGCGCTGTTTTTCAAGCAATTGCAGGCGTTCGCGGGCGGCGTTTTCGCGCGCTGTTTCGTCCGTGCGGAGTGCGGTGGACAGTTCGTTGAGCGATACTTGTTTCTCTAGAAACAGCGCATCGGCGCGGCTTTCCAATTGCTCAAAAGCGGCTTCTTGCGCCGTGCCTTCCACTTTGGCGCGGTTGGCTTCGTTGAAATACAGCGGGGGCTTGCTGTACTGGTAAAAAACAAACACCATCACTCCCACCGACAGCACGAGAAACTGCATCGGTATCTTGACGATCCCGTTGAATAACAAGCCTACTCGACTCTCTTTCAACGACTTACCCGACAGGTAGCGACCCACTTGGCTTTGATCGGTACCGAAATACGAAAGAAAAAGAAATCCCGCCCCGACGACTCCCGACCAAAAATTATAGCGGTCGTCCCAGTTAAAATGCCGCTCCCCCGTCGCATCGGTCACAAACCCCCAATCCAGCACCTGCGTCTTGCCCGTTACCCCGGCTATTTGCCAAGCCTCGCTCAGCCCAACTCCCTCGGGGAGCCGCACCAGCACCAGAAAAAAAGCCGTGACCAAGCCGCCCAACATCACAGTCATCTGCAATTCCTGTGTGCGGCTCACTGCCGCGTTGCCGCCCAAAGTGGTGTAGATGATCACAAAAATGCACATCGCCACGCTGGTCAGTTCGAGGCTCCAACCGAACATAGCACTCAGTATGATGCTCGGTGCATACACGCTGATGGCTGTCGCCACGCCCCGCTGAATGAGGAAAAGTGCCGCCGTCAAGGTCCGCATCCGCACATCAAACCGCTGTTCGAGGTATTCGTAGGCCGTCGTCACCCGCAAGCGGTAGTACACTGGCAGCACGAAAATGCAGAGAAAAATCATGGCCAGCGGCATCCCAAAGTAGAACTGCACAAACTGCATCCCGTCGGTGAAGCCCTGCCCTGGGGTGCTCAGGAAAGTGATCGCGCTAGCCTGTGCAGACATGATGCTCAGGCCAATGGTCCACCAGCGCAAGTCGTGCTTGCCCGCCAGAAAATCATCGGGGCTGTGTGCGTCGTTGCGGGTTTTCCAAATACCGTACAGCACCACGAAGGCGAGGGTGCCGATGAGAACAGTCCAGTCGAGAAGATGCATGGAGAGGGAATGTGGTGGAATGTGGTCAATTAGGTCAATGTGAGGATAGAATTACCTGAACGACAAGTAGAGGATGACCGCCAGCACGATGATGAAAAAAATCCAGGAGCCGATGCTGGTGCTGCGCTCGCGGTGGATGTTGAACATGTGTTCCATCAGGTTGCGCCAATCCATACGCCCAGCAGGCTCGTGTACGAGCAAAAAATATTTGCGAAAGCCCTTTCGCACCTGATCACCATGCTTAGTCAGCACCAAAAAAGTACCGTTGAGGAAACGCACGTCGAACAGTTCGCTGCGGCCATTGATCTCGATGATGAGCGAGTTGTAGTTGCCCAGTTGTTTCCAAGTACCCTTGATGATGTTGCCGTCCAGCGAGAGCAGATACTCGCCGCCGGGGTTGAAAATGTGCAGGATGGACTCGTGAAAACCGTCCTCATCGCGCACCTCCGCCCAGCGGCGGCTCTGCCAAAACTGTGGCTCCCGGATGTCTTCACCGAAGCCCGTAACGTGAGGCAAGATGAAATCCAAGTGCTGGTCGAGCGTACCGAGACCCTCCGGGAGTTCAGGGCTGAACGAGCGGGAGATGTCGCGGGAGATGTCGGAGAAGTAACTCATTCGCAGGATAAGTTTGAAGTTTGAAGTTCAAGAGTTTGAAGTTGAGCGCTGTTCAAGGGTTTCCGTTTCACAGCAATGTATTGACCATCAAACGCTTTTGCTCTGGGTTGTAAATTTCCAGCGCAGCGCCCGACTTCAAACTCTCGAACTTCAAACTTTAAACTTCGAGCGGGCAAAAGTCGGCAAAACACGGGCATTGAGCCGCAAAAAATGTGGAGGTTGCGTGGGTAAGGTTTTTGCTAAAAAAACGATACACATTTGCGAAGCCTAACCCGTGCAGATGTCGCCATCCGCGCTCGCGCCACAAACACCGTCCACGATGATGAGAAAACTTGCCTCTTGCTCCTTGCTGTTTGCCTTTTGCTATTTGCCCTTCGCCGCTTGCCTCTTGGCTCAAGAGCGTGTCGCCGACTTCAATGCCGAGCCGCCGGGCTATGATGGCAAAGTGGAATTCAGCCCCGCCCTACCGCCCTTGCTCCAAAAAGCCGGTGCGCCGCCCGCCTACTACCTGCTGTTTTGGGAGTTTGGCGACGGCAGTTTTCAGTTTTCCACCGAAAAAAATGTGGCCCACACCTATGCTCGCCCCGGCGACTACCTCGCCAGCATCGAAGCCACCAACTACTACGACGACGGCAAAAAGCCGCAGAAAAAACGCAAAACCATCAAGTCAGGCCCGCCCCGCAACACGGGCACCGCGATTGCGGCCCTCGCTCCCCTGCCCGGCGTGTACGAAACCAACACCCGCCAAGCCATCGCCCTAAAAACCAGCGCACAGCCCAAATCGAGCGAAGAATTAGTGTGCATCATCAGTTACCGCAACATGGGCAGCGTCACCACCGACGGGCGGCTCCACCTGTTTTTCAACGAAAAAAAATTCCCCGCCTCACATTTTCGCTTCCTCGAAAGCCGCACACACTTTGGGGAAACGCCCGACGCGACATACAGCGCGGCATTTGACCCCGAAACCGAAGGCCTTGCCATGCTCGATTTCCCTACGAGCAGCTCCAACTCAAACTCGCTTTTATTTCGCTCCGCCACTCCTCACTTCTCACCCGTCACTCCTCACTCCCCTCCTATCATCGTGGAAGAAATGTTGAAAGCCGCCCGCGACGAGTTCCGCGAGGTACATGCTTGGCGTTTCAATAACCTGAAAAGCGGCGAGTCGCGCAACCTCTTCGTCTCGCTCGCCGGCACCGCCTCCATGATCCGCGACACCGCCGCGACGATACACTTGGCAGGAGTGTTCGAGCCGTTCGACCCAGCACTGGCCCCCGAGGTGTTCACCCTCGAAGTAGAAATTGTGGCTTCGCACGACCCCAACCGCATCGCGGTGTCTGACAACCGAGTGAACTACCGTGCGGTCGGCTCCAAGCAGTTGGATTACAAAGTGCAGTTTCAGAACAACGGTGAAGGCCCGGCCAGCACCGTGCAAGTCACCGTGAGCGTACCGAGCGGCCTCAAACTGGCCGAGATGCGCCCGATGGACTGGTACCCGCGCTGCCCCATCTGCCCCGAAACGCCTACCGAGCGCAGCTGCTTGGACACTGCGCTGCTGGCCGATGGACTGCGGTTTACGTTCCGCAACATTTACTTGCCAGGCAGCCAACAAGAGGGCGTGGAAAGCGTGGACTCGACACGCGGTTTTGTGCGCTATCGCATTGAACCAGAGCGCGGTATGCCGAAACGAAATTTCAAGAGCCGGGCAGAAATTGTGTTTGACAAAAACCCGCCCATCAGCACCAATTTTTCTCAAACACGCTTCAAAAAAGGCATCTCGCCGGGCATGAAAGCGGGCTACGGTTTCGAGCCAGATGCAGCACTGAGTAATGGATATTTTTTCCTCGGCGCGAGCGTGTCCCCTTACAAGTCGTGGCGCATTTACCCGCAACTCGAACTGCTGACGGGCCTGCGCGGACGGCAGGATGAGGGCACAGGGGCAATGTTTCGGGACACCCTGCTGATCGACAACAGTACCCCGGACGTGAAAACTTTTGAAGTACGCGACAGCATGGTGCGCAGCAGCCGAGGCTTCCTGTCGTTCGAGGTGCCGTTTTTGCTGCGCAAAAACTTTAACAGGTGGGTGGGCATGGGCATCGGTGGCTCAGCGAGGGTGCTGCTCGACAACGGCGAAAACCTGACCAATGTGACAAAAACCCGCTACCGCAAGGTGCTGGGTCAAACCGCTACTCAAATTTCAAAACCGGAAACCGTTTCATCGAGCCGCAACTACTCGGCTACGCGCACCCAGTACAGCGTGTTCGCTGATCTCACGCTCGGTTCCGTGCGGGCTGGACCCAACTTGGGCATCCGTGCGGGCGGACTGCTGGATGGGGGTTTTCGGCCCTTCATACAAGTATCGGTGGAGGTAAAAATGTGAGTCCCATTGTTGTCGTGTGCGAGGGTTTCGCCGAAGGTCTAATGACGAACCGACTAAAAATCCAACTCCCCGAACTCCCGGAAGTGGCCGTTCATGCGAATGCGCTCCTTGGTTCGCTCCATATTTTCCACTACTGGCATCACTTCTTGCAGGTGTTCATAGAGAAAATCCTGGCGCTCTGCCTCAGTTTTGAGGGTGAGGAGTTGGTACTCTGACTCGGTGGGCAGCCCGATGCCGTGCCCAATTTGGAAGGAGTAAGGCTGTGCCCGGTTAGGATTGGCCTTTAATTCCGTGTCGAACACCCGGTAGAGCCGCTCCACCAGCGCGATGAGTTCGGGCATGACGTAGGGGCGTTCTTCTGGCTCCGGTCGGAGCGATGCAGTTCCGCCAGCGTAGAGTTTACCCGGCACAGGGTTGTCAAAACTTGTGAGGCGAAACACCCGAAGTCCCCGCGTTTTGATGTCCATGCTGCCGTTGTCGTGGCGACTCACCACTTCCACCACCTCCATTTCGGTGCCGTAGCCGGGCAGTTTGCCGTTCAGGAAAGCGGGTATGCCAAATGTGGTGCCGTTGGACACGCACTCGCCAATGAGTTGACGGTAGCGCTGCTCAAAAATGTGCAGGTTGAGTCGTTCGCCAGGGTAGGCGACGAGGTTGAGCGGAAAGAGCGGTAAGTAAGCCATGGTGCTGGCAAAATTACGGACTCCCGCTGCGCGGCAGGGCAATTGTCAAAAGTTTTTCACCTTGCACTTCCAACCGACGGTGCTGTGAAACAATGCGGATTTTGCCTTATCCCCAAATCACCCCATCAACAAATCGACATGCCCTCATGGACTACTGCACTTACGTCGCCGCTACTTTCCGCCGACACGGCGACCCCGACACGGCCCTCGGCCAGATGGCTTACATGCGCAACCATTTCGAGTTTTTTGGACTGAAAATGCCCGCTTGGACGGCCCTCACCAAGCAGATACATGCCGAGCGAGGCATCCCAACTGGCGACGACCTGCTGGCACTCGCCCGCCAATGCTTCGAGGACGACCACCGCGAAATACACCATTTTGCCCTTGAAACCATACAAAAAACGCTAAAAAAGCAGCCCCCGGAGTTCATTGAATTTTTGGAAGAACTCATCCTCACCCGCTCTTGGTGGGACACGGTGGACTGGATCAATAAGTTGGTGGGCCAGCATTTTCTGCGTTACCCAGAGTTGATTGCCCCGGTCACGGAGCGCTGGGCGGAGTCGGGCAACATCTGGTTGCAGCGGGTGTCCATGATTTTTCAACTCACCTACCGCGATAAAACCGACGTGGCACTGCTGTTCGATCGGGTGCGGCGGCAGGCGGCTTCCAAGGAGTTTTTTCTGCAAAAAGGTGCAGGTTGGGCCTTGCGGCAATACGCCAAAACAAACCCCGAAGCGGTGCGCGATTTTGTAGAAAAAACGCCGCTCGCGCCGCTGACGCGGCGGGAGGCGATGAAGGGGATGGGGTAGGGAAAGTCAGATTACTTGCAACACTCGGCCAATCGCTTGTCCCACACTCCGATGTTTTCGCCGCGCTGCTGAGCGGTTTGTTTGGCTTGTTTTAGCCACTCCTTTACGGCTTCGGGCTGCCGTAGCAACCCAGCGATATGAGCCGCGTAGCCACAGCAAGCAGGGCTGAGGTGGCCCAATGCAGCTGCCTGGGTCGCCCATTCCAGCACGGCTCGGTGACCCGATTCGTCCTTCACATACTCAGCGTATTGCCACACTACATCCTCGAAGATCAATTGAGCCTCTTGCCGCAGCAGGGAGTCAGGTTGAGTGGTATCGGCGAGCAGGGGCAGCAGATGGGTCGGTACCCACCGTCGGGTGTACTGGTCGAAGTCGGCGGTGCGCCCGGTCTCGATGTGGTAGCGCAGGTGGCAACGCGACTTTTTTAGTTCGGCCATTGGCGCAGATTCGGCGATTTCGTCCCACATTTTGATGACTTGCTGAAACTCAGCCTCCTTGCCCGTTGCGATGGCTGCGCGGAGTTGCGCCTCTGCCAACGCCTCCAATGCGCGGGAGCAGCGACGTTCTTTTCGGTGGGCGAGCAGGTACTCGTAGCCCTTGCCCTCCGGGGTTTGGGTGTGTTCGGCCACCACTTTGGCGGTGCTGGGCAGGTGCATGGAGTCGCTGGGCAGTTCGCTCAGGTAGTCATCGAGCAGGGGCGCGACGGGTAGCCCGTAGTGCTGGCGGATTTTGAGGTAGTACTTCGCCATTTCGGTGGTGCGGTGGCCTTCGTCCCAAGTCTTTTCGTAGAGCAGGTAGGTTTGCCCGTAGTCGGTGGTAGCCAGTGCGTCACGTACTTGCATGAGGAAGGCTTCTTTGACGGAGCCTCCAAAAAAACGGTATGCGGGACTGCCATCGGGCCGGAAAAACAGGAAGGTGGGGAGCATATTGATCCCGTGTTCTTGGGCCATCGTCTTTCCGGCGCCAAACTCTGTGTTGACTTTGTGGCTGACGAAGAAGGCGTTCATAAATGCGCCCACCTCCGGGTCAGTGAATACTTCCCGGTCCATTTTTTTGCAAGGGCCGCACCAAGAGGCGTAGAAATCCACGAACACCAATTTGCCACTGGACTTGGCTTCGTCAAGGACTTTGCGCCAAGTGCCTTGCTGGAAATTGATTTGGGCGGAGAGGATGTGTGGTAGGAGGAAGAGGAGGAAGGTGAGGTGTCGCATGGTGGGGGAGGGTGGAGTTTTGTGGGGGTGAAGGTATGAAAACGGGCAATCCGCTTCGGGGTGGAAGGTGGATTGCCCGGTGGGTGTATGCAAAAATGAGAGTCCACAACTGTCTCATTTGACTGCTGTGGACTCTCATTTTTACTGAGGTGCTTTTTTACTCGCCGCTGACGTAGCACTGCAAAGGGATATAATTAAATCCAGTTATCCCAATCTCGTCCATCGCCTTTTTCAACCGAGAGGAGATGTAAACATGTTTGCCACTATGATCACCACCATGAAAATACTGACAGCGGAACAAATCCAAGTCGAAAGTGTCCAGATGGGCGTACAACTTTTCGACTTTTATTATTCTACCATTGCATATTTTATAGTAATCATTGGCATTTTCTGCCATCAGTAATTTTTTTTCATCTTCTTTGGTGACATCGGCAAAGATGCTGTGCTGCCAGTCCACAAACTCATCGTCACGAGGAGTCGGCAAATAAAGCAAGAAATAGGGCACAGATTTGCTCTTGGTGTGTACAATTTCTTCAAAACACTGGTACTCATCTATTTTGAATTGTTGCCATAGGTCAAAGACTCGCTTGCTGACCATGAGTACTTTAGAGGTGGTGCTTGATGTAAGGTGGTCCGTCAAATCAGCCAAATCATGTAAATGAAATGGTGGGAACTCTGGTCGGTATCCCATGCGCCCTTGCAGGGGTATGTTGACGCAACTGTGCTTGCCCCAGTATTCCAGACCAGGTTTTGACCAGTCCTCTACTATTGGCGGGTAGTACTTGCCTGGATCGGCTTTTAATTTGAATACTTCTGTCATGGTACGCTTGGTAAATTCACTCCATTTAGAGTCAGATCGTTGATTTTTATCGTTGGGTTGGCATCAATATGTGCGCCGATGCTGTTTTGCAATTCGATGAGTTTTGCCTTTGCTACATCTGGTGAGACGTTTCCAACTCCGTAATGAGTCTGTAACTGGCTCCAAAGTAGATCCATCTTCTCCTTGACCTTCTCGTTATACTTCGGATGGTTGCCATGAGTCCCGTTGCCTGTATCCAACCTAAACTTCTCCAGTTCTCTGCCATTTTGAGCGTGGTTCATGTGGAACGCTTTTTTTGAATCCGCGGCCTTCTGCACAAGAGGGTTGATGGAATGTGTCCAAGGTATGATGTGATGGGCTTCTTTGGTCGCATCGGTGATGCCCATCACTGTACGCAGGTCGGCTCTATTGCCAAATTCAAAAATTGCCCCTACTTTCTTGACCTCAAGGGTATGTGCCACCCCTTTGACCAACACCACTATACCAGCATATTTGGCACCTGTAGCCGCCCATCCTATCCCCGGGATCGCGGCTGCAAAACTGAGGCCGGCATTTACAGCATCTCCTTCACAGATGTAGAGAACCCCATTGACCAAGTCGCAGGGTTCACCTCCTGCTGGTATCAGGCCGCAGATGTCGAGTGCGGTATGAAGGGTTCCCATTACAACATTTCTCATCGCAGCCAAGTACACCTTTGTATCTCCCCAGTCAGGATGTTCCGCTTTGACAAAGGCATATTCGAGAACGAAATCTACAAAAAGGGAGGGAGTGATGTTCACATGTTGCGGGCCAACATTGGGAAAAACACCTTGTTCCTCCAAATCAACCAGACTTTTCACCGCACCGATGGCTCCCATGTCCTCGTTATTCTCCTCCAAGAACGTGTTGCAAATGTCAACGGTGTTGGGCTCACCCAATAGCCACTGAAACTGAGCCTGCGTCAAATTGCAAGTCGTCTGGATGTGCATCAACTTCTTCATCGGCGGCACCTTGTCCCGAATATGCGTCAGCACGTCCACCACCTGCTCCTCCGTCATCCAGCCATTCTGGAGGTAAAGGTACATGGAGGTGAGGAACTGCATATTGCTTGGGCTGGTACCCTGCGATTGTATGAAATTGTAGATGGCCTGAAGCAATGCCGGGCGTTTGCTGATGTTTTCCAACTGGGGTGGTGTCAGCAGCAGATTTGACTGCAAGAAAAACAACTGCTGGCAGGTGGTCATATCCTGAGCGGATAGTTCCGGGTCGCTGGGGTCGATCTCGCCGTCCATCACATCGTTGCAGTCGCTCCAGAAATTGGCGAAATTGGGCGTGATCCCTGTAATTGGATCGACTTGGTCTCCAGGGTTTTGATTTGGGTTGCCGCCGCCGCCAAGGCCACCACCGCCACCACCACTACCGGGAGTGCTGCCAGTGAAATTGTAGTCACCGCTGCCACTGCCATCATTGCCGCCAGTGTTGCCGCAACAGATACACACGTGAATGGTGTAGCAGCCGGGTATTCCATCTCGATCTTCAGCGCCCGAAGTAAAAAGCGTGTTTTTACAAATGGTGATGTCTGCCCACACCTCGCAGTTCCCTTCTCTGTCGCTTACTCCACCATTCAGGCCGCCACTGACCACCGTTGGAAGAGAGTCTAACCATGTTTGGTATGGTGTGTTTTCAGTATGAAAAACCTTCTCGTCGTTGTTCAAGAAGGCCGCCACTTTGAATCCCAAATCGTCCACGTCAGTGTGGATCACTTGGATAAGTGAGTCTACTTTGGCCGCCGAGTACAGCAAAATTTTCGAACCAGGTACGGAAGGGAAGGCCAAGATGAAAGCCCGCGTCTCCCGCTCATCAGGTTTGGCCAAGGGCAGCATCACCGCCGGGTGCAGCCCGCTCGAATCCATGATTATTTCCGAGTGATCCCAAATTGGGTACCCGAAGCGGTTGATCAGGTCACCCGAAAAGTGGTGAATTTGATTTAACTCCAAGAGTCTCAGCGCCAACGCAGTGGTCAGCGTGTCGTCGCCGCGCTGGCTGAGGATGCCCACCACGTTGGGGTTGGTGGAGGAGAGGTAGTCGAAATCGAAGAAGTTGATCTCTTCCGGGGCGGTCAGGTGGCCGAGCGCGGCCTGGAAACGCTCGCGCACGTCGGGCAAGGCGGGCGACTCGGGCAGGTCGCGGCGGCAGCCATTGAAAGAGAAGAACAAGAGGAGAGTGGCGCACAGCATCAGGGTGCCGCGCAGGAGCAAGTGTTTCATCAGTGAAAAAAAATTTAGAGGAGCAGCAACTTCGGTTTTGCAGACATTAGCAGATGGTTCTAGGTCACTGTTCCATGGTTTGAGAATGGGGCGAAAGTAGGGCATTTTTAAATGTAGGCAAATTTGCCTACATTAATTTTTCGCTATGCTCAGAATATGGCAGTGTGAAATACGCGCGCCATGAATTAGGTCTGCAAGCCTTCGGGCAGAAATTGCGGGAATTGCGAAAGTCCAAAGGACTTTCGCAAGAGCAACTGGCGTGGAAAGCAGAACTCGAACTCAGTCAGATCAGCCGCATTGAGCGGGGTGTGATCAGCGCGGGGCTGAGTCAAGTATTCAGGATCGCCGAGGCACTGGAAATCCATGTGCGCGAACTGTTTGATTTTGATTTTCCGGCTCCCCCGTCCCCCTGAAAAACAAAACCTACCCCACCCCCACACATCATTTCTCCAATACGCCCTACATTAGCGACGGCTTTGGTCATATCGGCCACATTGGCCTCATTGACCACATTTTACCCATTGACCACATTTCCACTCATGTCCTCCAACAGAACGCCCTTAGTGCTGATGATTGCTGCTGGCCTGCTGCTGGCCGGGCTGTTCTACTATTTTTACGCCATCGCCAACCGCAACCGCTATGACTGGCGCGACGCTTGGCCCAAAAAAGCCTACGCCGAGACCGACAAGGCACCCTACGGCACCCAAGTTGCCCACCGTCTGCTGGCTGATTATTTTCCAGGAAAAAAACAGGTTGACATCACCCTAAAAGTCTCCACCGAACTGCCCAGTGATTCGGCGCAGCACTACAACTACGTGTTCGTGGGCGAAGGGATGTTTCTGGATTCTCTGGATACGGAGCGGCTGCTGGATTTTGTGCGGGCGGGCAACACGGCCTTCATTTCGAGCAAATGTGTGCCGTTCGACCTCATGTTCCATGTGTACTATGACCAGTGTGGTGACAACGAGTGGGACGAGTACGAGGAGTACAGCGACTCGTTGGTGCGGCTTTCTTTGCCTCAGCCTTCGGCTGGAAAAATTGAGGCGCAGGTTCATTTTGCACAAAAAAACCGCCCCATCCGGTACGACTGGCACCACATCCCAGCCAAATACTTCTGCGGCGAACTGCCCCACCGCCCCATCGGCCGCCTCAATGACTCGCTCATCAACTTCGCCCAGTTCCGCTATGGCAAGGGCCAGTTCCTGTTGCACACCAATCCGGTGGTTTTTTCCAATTACAGCCTACTGCGCCCCAATACCCGCCCCTATGTGGAGGGTTTGCTGGCTTGGCTACCAGAGGGCCAAGTGTATTGGGATGCACTGAGCCGGGTGCCAGAGGTGGTGGCTCGCCGCGCCAATGCCAATAGCCGAGGCCGTTCTTCCCGCTCGCTCGCTGATGAGCATCCACTGACCTATATCTTGCAACAGCCCGCGTTGGCTTGGGGCTGGTACATCCTGATAGGTCTTACTGGGTTGTGGTTTTTGTTTCGGGCCAAACGCCGCCAGCGCATCATCCCCGTGCTGCGGAAAAATGAAAACTCCTCCTACGAATTCATCAACACCATCGCCAACCTGCACTTTCGGGAGCGCAATTACGACGGCATCTGTATGCAGAGCATGAAGTTGTTTTTGGCCCAAATCCGAGAACGGTATGGCCTCGCTGCGCTCATCAATCCCGTCACTAACGAAGCCCGCACGGACAACGACTATTTCCGCCGCTTGGCGGCGGTGTCGGAGGTGCCGGAAGCCACGTTGCGCGATATTTTTACCCAATACGCCGCCTGTGTGCAGTACCAGACCAACGAGGAGATGATGGTGAACCTGCACTTGGCGACGGAGGCTTTTTGGAAAAAGGCGAAGTGAGGGCTGGTTGCGGGTTCTCGGTTGCTGGTTCTTGGTCGGCGACAGGGCAGCGAATCCCAAAATGACTGCAATGACGATATGGCACTTAAAAAATGACACATAAAATATGTCGGAAAACGAATTCTACCTCCCCCACACTCCCAAAGAGGCTGAGCAATCAGCCAACAATACCCCACCCCCATTCATCGAAACCCCGTCCGCGGCCTTGGACGTGCAGCCTGTTGCCGACCGAGCCGACCGTGTTAAAGCGGCCATCTCGAAGGTTATTGTTGGTCAGGACGAGATGATGGACTTGCTCGTGGTCGCCCTGTTCACCAGCGGCCATGTGCTGCTCGAAGGTGTGCCGGGCATTGCCAAAACATTGACAGCCAAACTTTTGGCTCGCACTGTGGACACGGGTTTTGGCCGCGTACAGTTCACGCCCGACCTGATGCCCGCCGACGTGGTGGGTACGCCGGTGTTCAACATGAAGACTTCGGAATTCATTTTCAAGGAGGGACCAATATTCTCCAACGTGGTACTGATCGATGAAATCAACCGCGCACCAGCCAAAACCCAGTCGGCCCTTTTTGAGGTGATGGAGGAGCGGCAGATCACGGTGGATGGAGTGACCTACCCGATGAGCAGCCCGTTCTTCGTGATCGCCACCCAGAATCCCATCGAACAGGAAGGCACCTACAAACTTCCGGAAGCCCAACTGGATCGATTCCTGTTCAAGATCATCCTACAATACCCCAGTCTGGAGGAAGAGCAAATCATCCTGCGTCGCTTCCGAAACGACTTCGACGGGGCGCTGCGCTACACAGTGGAGCCGGTACTTTCACCCGCAGACGTGGCCGATGCGCAGCGCATCATTGAGCAAGTGTACATCCGGGAGGAACTGCTGGACTACATCGCGGCCATCGTACACAACACCCGCAACAATGCCGACCTCTTCCTCGGTGCCAGCCCCCGAGCGTCTCTCGCACTGATGAAGACCTCCAAAGCCGTTGCCGCCATGTCGGGCCGCAACTTCGTGACTCCCGACGATATCCGCTATGTGTCGTTCCCGGTACTCAACCACCGCGTCATCCTCACTCCCGAGCGTGAGATGGAAGGCTATACCACCCGTGAGGTACTGGACGATATTTTGAAAAAAATTGAGGTGCCGAGGTAGAATCTGCGCAGCGCTTTTCTACTTTTGCACCCGTTTTCAGATAAGGAGAGATGTCCGAGTGGTTTAAGGAGCACGCCTGGAAAGTGTGTATACGCCAAAAGTGTATCCAGGGTTCGAATCCCTGTCTCTCCGCTTCACCCGCCGAAGCGCGCAGCGCGTAGGCGGGTTTCCATGCCCACCAAAGCCTTTTTGTCAAGGCGTACGCGGGTTTCCATGCCAGAGCAAGCCTTTTTGTCAAGGCTTGCTCTGGAAAACAGGTTCTTCCTAAATTTTTCTTTCATGGAAAACACGGAAACCGACCTCAAAGAAGAACCCGAACTTGCCAAGTTCTACTACGTCTACATCCTCCTCTGCAAAGATGGCG
>JAYSUY010000479.1:0-1702 GCA_043718855.1 Saprospiraceae bacterium
CAAACAAAAGGAGGTGATGGTGTCGAGCAAAGTGAGTGGCGACCAGGGCGGATTCAGCATCAACCGATCTACGCTCACCGATTTTAACCTCTACGAGGAGCGCATCAACATTGACCGCGACATCCTCTCGCCGCTGGCCGACAACGCCTTCAACTACTACACGTTCAAATTTTTAGGTCGCTTCAAGGACGAAAACGGCTATGACATTTGCAAAATAAAAGTCGTCCCCAAACGGTCTGCCGACCCCACTTTCAGCGGCTACCTATTAGTGGTGGACGAGCAGTGGAATCTCGCCGGACTCGACCTCGCGCTCACCGGCGATGCCATCAAACAACCCGTTTTGGACACGCTGCGCATCCGCCAAGAGTTCGTGCCGGTGGAAAAACCCGATATCTGGTGTATGTTCTCGCAACTGACGCAGTACCAGTTCAAAGTCATGGGCTTCAAGTTCACCGGCTTTTTCAACGGCGTGTTTTCCAACTACGACATCCACCCGAAGTTCGAGCAAAAATTTTTCAACAAGGAAGTTTTTAAAATAGAAAAAACGGCCAGCGAGCGCGACTCCGCCTACTGGACGACCATCCGCCCTGTGCCGCTCACCGACGAGGAAAGCCGCGACTATGTGAAGAAAGACAGTCTGCAAATCATCTGGAAATCAGACGCTTACCGCGACAGCATGGACCGCAAGCGCAACAAGTTTGGCCCGATGGACCTGCTCACTGGCTACACTTGGCGCAACACGAAACGCCGCACTTCGGTGGGCTACCCCGGCGCGTTGCAGTGGGTGCAGTTCAACACCGTGCAGGGCTGGCTGCTCAATGTGAACCCCGAATACAACCGCTTCGACAACGACGACGACCGCACCCGATTCTGGCGCGTGGAGGGCAACCTGAACTACGGTTTTTCGGAAACCAAACTGCGCGGCGGCCTCCGGGTGCGCCGCCGATTGGAAGGCACGCTCTACCGAACCGCCGAACTGAGCGGCGGACTCACGACCGAACAATTCAACCCCCGCGAGCCGATTGGCGTGGCCCTCAACGGCCTCTACTCGCTCTACGGCAAGCGCAACTACCTGAAAATCTATGAGAAACAATTTGCCCGCGCCGAGTGGAGCCAGTATGTGGTGCCGGGCCTTTGGTTCCGCGCCGATGCCGAGTGGGCGCGCCGCAACCCGCTCGTGAATCACTCCAATTTTGCGCTCAATAAAAAATCCGACCGCGCCTACACGCCCAATGCGCCCCTCACGGGCGGCACCGAGCCGGCTTTTGTATCCAATGAAATTTTTGCCCTCAGCCTGCTCGCGCGGGTGCGCATCGGCGAGCGGTACAGCAGTTACCCCAAGTTCCGCGACTACGAATCCTCGGAGTGGCCCGATTTCACGCTGCTCTACCGCAAGGCCATAGGCGGGGTGGGCGGCAGCGATGCTGATTTCGATTATGTACAGGCTCAACTCCGAAAGTCTGATCTGAAACTAGGACTCGCCGGATACTCAAACATCCAGATCGTGGCGGGTGCTTTTCTTCGGGACAAAAACCTCTCGTTCATGGACTTGCGCCACGCCAGCGGCAACCAGACTTGGTTCGGAAAGCCCCGCGACTACGAGCGCACTTTCTTCCTGCTGCCCTACTACGACTACTCCACGAGCCGCCCCTTCGCCGAAATCCACTGGCAGCACCACCTGCAAGGCTGGCTGCTGGATAAG
>JAYSUY010000480.1:0-4595 GCA_043718855.1 Saprospiraceae bacterium
TTCAGGCAAACAGGTATGCCTCAAGCGTATAAGGTCGCGTAATTGATTTGAGCCGTCTTACGGCAAGAACAGAAAATATCAACCCGTTGCAACAAAGCCCCTCAAAATCCTTTTTTATCTGCCTAAGTCTGTCCAATCCGTGTCCCATTCTTGTCGCGGTGGGCGGTCAAAAGGGCTGCCTAAGTTTTTACTTTTCATGCACCTTGGCCTTCGGCCTCAGATGCTTCGCTACGCTCTGCATGACACGTTGCGCTTGGGTTTGGTTTTACTTTTGCACTTCCCTCACCGACCCAAATACGTCCGCAACTCCGGGCAATGCTCCATCCGCTCGGCAAACACGGCGGTGCGCCCGTAGCGGCGCGCCCACTTGCGGAACAGCGGCGACTGCGCTTGATTTCCATCGTTGTACCCGTAGTAATTGCCCCGGTGCATCACCCGAATGTAGCGGTCGCAGTCGGCCACCATGTACTCGATTCGGGCGGCCAATTCCCGCGAAGGCTTGGCGGCGAGGGCGCGCTGGTACCACGCCAAAGCACGGTCGAAGCGGAAGTAAGTGCTGCCGTACTTGCGCACATCGGGCGTGGCCGGGAAGTCGCCAGCCGTGCGGATTTCCGGGCTGTCGTCGTCGTTGAAGGTGCGATGGCAACTGAACGCATACCACGAGCGGCCCCAGTAGGAGCAGTTGAACCAGCCGTTGCCGAGTTGGTAATAAATTTCGGCCAGTCGCTCGCCTGTGGCCCTGCGGCTTTCGGCTTCGAGGGCAAGCATTTGGCGCACCACATCCAACTTACCGCCGCGCTGCGGCGCAGTGTCTTTCTGGAAAGGAAAACTTTTTGCGTCCGCGAAAATGTCCGTATCCACCTGATTCTCTTCTTGTTGCCAAAACTCGGCGGGCAGTTGGGCAAACGCCCGCTCGGCGCGGACGAGGTCGCCGTCGCGGAAGGCGATGGTGCCTTGCAGTTCGAGCAAAGCCTCCTTTGGCGGCATCGGAGCGGGTACTTGGTCGGTGCTATCGTACCAGTAGTAAGCCTCGCCGCCAAGCGACACTTCCGCTTCTGTGGGCCGGTCTGGGGTTTCCAGCAGGTAGGTTTCCAGCGGGGTTTTGTGCTTTTTTTCGGGCAAGGCCAGCAGCCGCTCCAGGTCGCCGAAGTTGGCGTGGGCATTGAAAAACTCGGTGCGGTCGTAGCCAGAGTAGAAACTGCCGCCATTGTTGCTGGTCAGCACAGCCCGGTTGTAGAGCAGGCCCGCCGTCGGGATGTCGCCCAGCCGGAAAAAAGCGTGGCAGAGGTAAAAGTCCAAGTACGACCACTGCACGGTGGGGCGGTCGAGGTAGCGGCGCTCGGCGTGGAGGTGGCGGAGTTGGCGCACGAGGGCGGCTTGGCCTTCGGCAGAGCGGAGGTCGAGGGTGTAGGGGGCCAGCAGCAGCCGCTCCAAGTCGCGCTGGGCCAGCAGGCGGGCGGGCGCTTGGGGTGGTATTTTTTCTAAAAAAGTCGCTGCCATGTCGTGGTTTTCAGCCAAAAAATGGAGGTGCGCGGCAGCGAGCCACAGCACGCCCTGCTGCTCGGCCAAGCGGCTGGCCTGTGCTTGCGCTTCCACCCAAGCCACCACGTCGCGGAGGTAAGCGCGGTCGTTGCGCAGGTTTTCGCGCCGCCATTTTGTCTCGATTTCATCGTACTGTTCCCAGTCGTCTCCGAGAATCCCGTAGGGTGCCGACGGCCCGTAGCCCGTCAGTTTTTCGGTCAGCACCCAGTCCTCCAACTTGTTCACTTCGCGGGCCACGAGCATGGGCAGATAGCGGCAGGCGGGGTCGTAGGCGGCGATGCGGCGCAGCAGCGGGAGCGCGCGACCGGGGTACTGGATGGCCTTCATCACCAGCACCTGCGCCTTGTCCTGCGGAGTGGGCGCGAACCGCAACGTCTGCTCCGTCCAGTCGGTGACGAAGAGGTCGATGGCGCGGATTTTTTTGGAATCGCAGCGGTCGAATACTTTGGAAAGCAAGTAGTTGTACTGCAAGGAGTCGCCCCGGTCAAGCAGGCTTTCGGCTTTGTGGATCAAGGCCCAGGGCATCAGCACGGTGGTGTCGCGGAGGCTAAAATGGCGGTCGAAGAGCACCGATGCCAGCGAATCTGAGCCGTAGTAGCGGTTGGTGAGGATGGCTTGGTAGGCGTAGCGTTTTTGCAAAAACGGGTCGTCGGCATGGGCGGCTAATTGCCTCAGCGAGCGGGCGGTGAGGGCCTGCGACTCTTTTTCCCACTCAAAAAAGGGAAAGTCTGACTTGTAGCCGTAGTCGTCGGCCCAGGGGTCAGCGGCGGCGTGTTGGGCGAATTCCACCTGTTTCACAAAAGTCAGATAGTCCAGCGCGGCACGGTGGCGCGGCGCGGAGAGTTTTTGGAGGAAGGTGTTTTGGGGAAATACCTGCTCCAACTCCTTGTTTTTCAGGGCCGTTAGAAAAGCGTCCGCGCCCGTGTCGCCGTACAGCGCCGCGTTGATGTCGTCCAAGCGCACGTCGCGGCCCAGGTAGGTTTGCCATTCGAGACAGTTGCGGCGGCGGTCGTTGCCTTCCGGGTCGTTGACCTCGTAAGACAGCCCGTGCAGGGTGTAGTGGAAGGGCGAAAGGGCTGCCGCCTCATCCAGCCCGGGCTGGAAAAAACGCATCCGGTACTCCTCCCAGTCAGGGTAGGAGATGCACTCTTCGGACTGCCGCACGGGGACGATGACGAGCAGCAGACTAACGGAAACGAGCAGCGCAAGCCGCGACGATTTTTTCATAACGAGTGATTTTTTCAATTTGCCAATCAAAGAAAACGAGCCGCGAATCCTTGCCCTGCACCCGTCGGCGCAGCAGCGCGGTCACGGCCAGCAGGTCGGCCTCAGCGGGCGCGTCCAAGCGCACGAGGTCGCCCGCGCGGAGGTAGTCGCGGCCCAGCACCGTGTCGCGCAGTATGCGCCAGCGGCCCTCCGCTTCTGCTGCGCAAAACGCTGTGTCCGAAACGCTTGCCTCTGACCAGCCCGCCAGCAGCCCCTGAAATTTTTCCTCTCGAAACCACGCGCCCCAACTGAACATGGGCAGCGCGACATCCATCGGCAGGGGGTAGCGCGGGGCTTTGAGGTAGCCCTTGATGAGGGCCGGGTCGAAGATGGCATCGGCTGTGGCGGGCTTGCGCGGGTCGGCCACGTTGTAGCACATCAGCATGGTGCGGTCCACGGGCGGTATGCCTGCGCGGTCGCGGTCGCGGTACTGGTGGAGGCGCACGGTGCAGGACACGCGGCGGGGCGCGGCCAGTGCGCGTAGGGTTTTGAGGAAGCGGAAGTAGCGGTCGCGGGTGGCGGCGGTCCAGTCGCAGTCCATCTGGATTTCGTCGCAGCGGCGGAGCCAGTCATTACAGAGCGAGTCGCGGAGGACACGGTCGGTGTCGTAGGTAGCCGTGCGGTAGGGCAGCAGCAGCCAGCCCATCTCGCCGGTGCGGTCTTTCATTTTCTGCTCGATGCGGCGGTGTACGCGAGCGGCCAACTGCTCGGCCATGGAGTCGCTCAGTTGCTCGAACACGCGGTTGGTGATGTACACGGTGGGGACGATGGGCCGCCCGTCGCTCACGGTGCCGTCCACCCAGAGGTCGCCGAGCGGCACGGCGTTGCGGTAGCCGCCGCTGTAATCGACATCAAAAAAGCGGACGTAGAGCGGCCGCTGGCCGCTGATGCGGGCCAACCGCTTCCACTCCGCGCTGTCGAAGTGCATCTGGGTTTTCCAGTAATAAAAACAGGGCTGGGCAGGTCGCTCTGGGGCGAGGGCGCATTGCCGCCAGCCGACGGCGAGCAGCAGGGCGAGGGTGAGCGCGAGGGTGAAGTGGATGAGGTGGCAGTGCAAAGGGTGAGAGGGCGAGAGGGTGAGAATGTGAGAGACTGGGGTAAAACGCTGCAATTTAGTGCGGCAAAATGGAACACCGATGAGCCCGACACCGCCGATACCACCGACTTTCTACATCCAGTTTCTGCCACGGTCGGTGGTATTGGCGGTGTCGGTTTTCTCGGTTTTCCAACCACTCCCTCACCGCCCTGCCTCCAACCGCCGCAGCAAATCCGCCTTGTCCAGCCGGAACAGTTCGATGTGTCGCGTGGTGTCAATCAGCCGCCGCGAGGGGTCGGGCTGTTTCACCCAGAAAGGCATCGCCTCCCAGTCCATACCACTGAGGTAGGCAGTGGTGCCATTGATAATCAAGGCAATAGAATCAGCGGCAGCGATGCGACTTGGTGCAACTTCTTTGAAAGCAAGGAAGCGCACCCGCGTGGTATCGAAGCCCAGCAGGTACTCATCAATGTTTTTTTCCACCGTGTTGCTGATGACGACCCAGTTTTTGGGGTCTGCTTTTGGCCCAAAATACCGCTGTACCAACTGTTTCTGCTGGGAGTAGTTGGAGGTCTGGGCGGAGCGCATGACTTGGAGGGGTTTTATGAGGAGGGGGGAGATGAGGAGGAGCCAAAAGAAGTTTGAACCACCTTCGCCAAGGCTTCGGCGGGTAAAAGTTTGAAGTTTGGAGTTTGACGTTGTGGCCGCCCCCGGTCTCAACCCCACCCCCGACCCCTCCCCCAACGGGAGG
>JAYSUY010000049.1:0-6668 GCA_043718855.1 Saprospiraceae bacterium
TCGGTCTTTTTGGCCATGCTCGTCTCGGTGTGCGCATCGTGGCGCAACTTAGCCGAGAGATCGTCCAGATCCAGGCTGCTGAGGAGAGCATACACTGCTTCGGCCCCCATTTTAGCCACGAACTTGTCGGGGTGGGAGTCGTCGTGCAGTTGGTTGTCCTTCGGCAGTGCATCGAGGATTTCGAGGTATTCTTCCTCGGTCAGCAGGTCCATTTTGCTGATGCCATCATCGGCTTTCACACCTGGCTGCACTACTACATAGCGCTCGTAGTAGATGATCGATTCTAATTTCTTAGACGATGTGCCGAGGATGTAGCCAATCTTGTTGGGCAGGCTTTTGAAAAACCAGATGTGCACCACTGGCACCACGAGCCGAATGTGGCCCATGCGCTCCCGGCGAACTTTTTTCTCGGTGACTTCAACCCCGCAGCGGTCGCACACGATGCCCTTGTAGCGGATGCGCTTGTACTTGCCGCAGTAGCATTCGTAGTCCTTTACGGGGCCAAAAATGCGCTCGCAGAACAGGCCGTCGCGCTCCGGTTTGTAGGAGCGGTAGTTGATGGTCTCGGGCTTGAGCACCTCGCCGTAGCTGCGCTCCAAGATTTCGTCAGGGCTGGCGAGCGCGATGATGATGCTGTTAAAGCCCTGATCGGTTTTGTTGCTCTTCTTTTTGAAAGGCATATTGAGTGTGTGCTGATGAGCGAAATTGAATGTGTGTTGGTTTGGTTTTGGGTGTCAAAAAAGGTTTTTGAGTGAATCAGGCAAAAGCAATAACCTGAAATCGACTCAACCTATCCTTAATAAACTGCTCCATTTTAGAAGCCTCAGTCTCTGCTTTCGACCACTCTGCTACAAGTGCTATCACCACCTGTTTTGTGATTTCTGTCAACTCCATAGAGATGACCAGTTCTTGAATCGCCTTTCCGTCCACTTCTGTTTGATTTACCCACGCACCAATTTCTGGCTCCTCGCTTTCTGGCTGCTCCTGGATGATGCGCACCGACTTCTGGTCTTTCAGCAATGCGCTGTAAATTGGGTTACCGTCGTACATTTTTTTGCCGTTGGCAAAATGGGTCTGGTACAAGTTCTCCTTTTCCACAGCAGCATCTGGCAGCACCATCCGTATCTGCGTTGCCCAGTACCCCTGATTGAGGGCGTACACTTTGGGGTCAGCGAGAAAATTTTTGAACAAAAACTTTTGCCCAGCCATCTTTGAAGAATTTTTGATTCCTATGTTTTATCGTCCTCTTGATCCTGAACAAACGCCTTCCCGGCCCACACTTCAATATCCACCCGTTCATCTTTTGAGCCTTTGACATTGAAGGATTTGCTGGTGTTGGCATATAGCCCTCCGCTTTCTGCTGCATTTTTGACAAACTGTTCAGCCTTGTCGAATTGGTTACGTCGCTTCTCGTAGTCTTTGAAAGCGAGTTTGCCAATCAATTTCGCCAGCAATCTCAACGCGCTGGAAAGTGACAAAGGCTTTTCCTGCGCCCAACATTCAGACTCTTCCACCCCACCTCCCTGCGCTTGAAACCTGCCTCGATGCTCTAAGTTGTCGTTTTTGTTCGCCATGAGGTATGAAAGTGTTTTCAAAAAATCTCCAACCTCCCTGCGCCCCCCTGCGCCAACACCCCATAAGCATCAGGCTTCAAATCCCGCAGCACGCCCACCGACTTCACCACCGCGTTTTTGAGTTTTTTCTTCCAAAAATCCGCTGTATTTCCCTTGAACATCAGCCGCAAAATGTCGTCGCTGATGAAAACGTGGGTATCGTCCAGCACTTCAAATTTCTCCGACCGCAGCAGGAAACGAAACAAGGCTGGGGTATAAATATTGATGTGCCCATAGCCTAAGTAATGCTCCAACTTGCGGTCCACCGTCAGCGAAAAATCAATCGGCACTTCAAAGTATTGCATCTTCGACACCCGCTTGATTTCGCGCAACAGCAGCCTCGGATGCTCAACATGCTCAATGACATGCGAGCAAATGGCCAAATCAAAACTCCCATCGGCATATGGAATCTCGTACCCACTGAAGGGTTTGATTTCCACCAGATTAGGAATGTTTTTTCCTTGTGCGATCTCGATGGCTGAATCTGAAATGTCCAGCCCGTAGAGTTCCTTGCCCACACCCGTTTTTCCCAGCCAGTTCAGTATGCTCCCCTCACCGCAGCCCACTTCGCAGATGCGTTGTGGAGACAAACCATTTTTCTGCAAAATCCGGGCGATGTTCTCCGCCTTGTGCTGCCCGTTGGCTTCTCGCCAAGCGACGATGGAGGCATCGTACTGGTTTTCGTAGGCCTGTTTGACTTCGGTGCTGAGTCCTTGCATTTTCTATGATGTTGGAAAATAGAAGTTGGACGCTGGAACTTGGTTATCCAAAGTCCAGCATCCAACATCTAAAGTCCATTTTTACTCAAATTTCACGTCCAGCGCCAGGCCGCGCAACTCATGGACCAGCACGTTGAACGATTCTGGAATGTTCGGCTCTGGCAAGTTGTCGCCTTTCACGATGGCCTCGTATGCCTTCGCACGACCTTGTATGTCGTCCGATTTGACCGTGAGCAACTCTTGCAAAATGTTCGATGCGCCGTAGGCTTCGAGCGCCCACACCTCCATCTCACCAAAACGCTGACCGCCAAACTGGGCTTTACCACCCAATGGCTGCTGCGTGATGAGCGAGTATGGCCCGATAGAGCGAGCGTGCATCTTATCGTCTACCATGTGCGAGAGTTTGAGCATATAGATCACGCCCACTGTCGCTTTCTGGTGGAAACGATCACCGGTTTCACCATCAGAGAGGAAGGTCTGGCCGAGTTCCGGCAAACCCGCATTTCTCACCCAGTCTGCGATCTCATCCGTTTTGGCACCATCGAAGATCGGGGTAGCGAATTTGCACCCGAGGCGCTCGCCAGCCCAGCCCAATACTGTCTCGAAAATCTGGCCTAAGTTCATACGCGAAGGCACACCGAGCGGGTTGAGCACAACGTCCACCGGAGTCCCGTCCTCAAGGAACGGCATATCCTCCATGCGCACGATGCGGCTCACAATACCCTTGTTACCGTGACGGCCCGCGAGTTTGTCACCCACTTTGAGTTTGCGCTTCTTCGCAACGTACACTTTTGCCAGTTTCAAAACACCTGCTGGCAACTCGTCACCGATGCTGATGTTGAATTTTTCGCGCTTGTAGCGACCCACTTCCTCGTTCACTTTGAGGCTGTAGTTGTGCAGCAAGCGGGCGACCAGCGCATTCGTAGGCTTCTCGCTCGTCCAGTTGTTCGCGTCCACCTGACCGTAGTCAATCTGCTCGCGCATGGCTTGAATGCTGAGTTTCGAGCCTTTCGGCAGCATTTCCTCCCCATAGATGCTACGGATGCCGTTGGTGACTTTGTCTTTCACCAGCGTTTGCAACTTGTCGATGAGGATGGTTTTTAACTTGTTGAGCGCCACTTGGTGCTCATCCTCAAGTTTATCGAGCAGGGCTTTTTCTGACTCCTTCTGGAGTTTATCTTTCTTAGCGCGGGCAAAAAGTTGCTTGTCGATCACCACGCCGTTGACGCTCGGTGGCACTTTTAGCGAAGCATCTTTCACGTCGCCAGCCTTGTCGCCGAAGATGGCGCGGAGAAGTTTTTCCTCCGGCGTCGGGTCGGTCTCGCCCTTCGGCGTGATCTTACCGATGAGGATGTCGCCTTCTTTGGCCCATGCGCCAATGCGGATGATGCCGTTTTCGTCCAAGTCTTTGGTCGCCTCTTCGCTCACGTTCGGGATGTCCTGTGTGAGTTCTTCTTCGCCCAACTTGGTGTCGCGCACGTCCAATTCGAAGTGTTCGATGTGGATAGAAGTGAAAACGTCCTCTTGCACCACGCGCTCTGACAGCACGATAGCATCCTCGAAGTTGTAACCTTTCCAGGGCATGAACGCCACTTTCAGGTTCTGGCCGAGGGCGAGTTCACCGTTTTGAGTCGCGTAGCCTTCGCAAAGGATGTCGCCTTCTTCCACCCGCTGGCCGCGCCGCACGATGGGCTTCAAGTTGATGCAAGTACCTTGGTTGGTACGCATGAACTTGGTCAGGGTATAGGTTTTACGCGCATCCTCGAAGGAGACAAGTTGGTCTTCTTCTGTGCGGTCATATTTGATGATGATTTCGTTGGCATCCACATATTCCACCACGCCATTGCCTTCGGCGTTAATGAGCATCCGGGAGTCACGAGCCACCTTGGCTTCAAGACCTGTGCCCACCATCGGCGATTGCGGGCGAATGAGCGGTACAGCCTGACGTTGCATGTTTGATCCCATCAGGGCGCGGTTGGCATCGTCATTTTCCAAAAATGGAATCAGCGAAGCCGACACACCCACAATTTGGTTGGGAGCCACGTCAATGTACTCCAACTCATCAGGAGTTAGAATTGGGAAGTCACCGTGCTCACGGGATTTCACACGGTCGCTCAGGAAAGCACCTGCTTCGTTCACTGGTGAGTTGGCCTGAGCGATTTTCATGTAATCCTCAGCCTCTGCGGATAGGTATTCCACATCGCCCGTGAGTACCACTTTGCCCTCTTTCACACGACGGTAAGGTGTTTCCAAAAAGCCCATCTTGTTGATCTTTGCGTGGGTGCAAAGCGTCGAGATTAGACCAATGTTCGGACCTTCCGGTGTTTCGATGGTGCAGAGGCGACCATAGTGCGAATAGTGTACGTCGCGCACCTCAAAACCTGCACGCTCGCGGCTCAGACCACCTGGTCCGAGTGCCGAAATACGCCGCTTGTGCGTGATTTCGGAGAGCGGGTTGGTCTGGTCGAGGAACTGCGACAACTGGCTGGTGCCAAAAAACGAGTTGATGACCGACGACAGGGTACGGGCGTTGATGAGGTCAACGGGTGTGAATACCTCGTTGTCGCGTACGTTCATTCGCTCCCGGATGGTGCGGGCCATACGCGCCAAGCCCACGCCAAACTGGGCGAACAACTGCTCGCCCACCGTGCGCACACGACGGTTGCTGAGGTGGTCAATATCGTCAATCTCGGCCTTGTTGTTGATGAGGGAGACGATATAGCGCACAATGGCGATGATGTCTTCCTTGGTCAGCACCAAGTTGGTCGGTTCAATATTTGTCTGGAGTTTCCGGTTGATTTTGAAACGGCCCACCTCACCGAGGTTGTAGCGCTTGTCAGAGAAAAACAGTTTGTCAATGATGCCACGTGCCGTCTCGTCATCCGGGGGATCTGTACCGCGCAGTTGGCGGTAGATATACGTCACCGCTTCGAGTTCACTCGAAGTAGGGTCTTTTTGCAACGTGTTGTAAATGATGGAGAAGTCTTCCTCCACATCGGTGCGTTGCAGGATAATAGTCGTAGTACCTGCATCGAGGATGCTCTCGATGTTGTCTTCGTCCAATGCCGTATCGCGTTCGAGGATAATCTCGTTCCGCTCAATGGTCACCACCTCGCCGGTGTCTTCGTCCACGAAGTCCTCTGTCCAGGTCTTCAGGACGCGGGCAGCCAACTTGCGGCCAATGGTGGCCTCCAAGTTTTCGCGGGTGCAAGCAATCTCGTCGGCCAAGTTGAACAGATCGAGGATGGCTTTGTCCGTATCAAAACCGATGGCACGAAGCAACGTGGTCACCGGGAATTTCTTTTTACGGTCGATGTACGCGTACATGACCAAGTTGATGTCGGTAGCAAACTCCATCCAAGCGCCCTTGAACGGGATCACTCGCGCAGAGTAAATCTTCGTACCGTTGGGGTGATAGCTTTGGCCGAAGAACACGCCCGGTGAGCGGTGCAACTGTGACACGATGACGCGCTCTGCCCCATTGATCACAAAAGTACCTTTAGGAGTCATGTAAGGGATGTTTCCGAGGAATACATCCTGTACAATCGTCTGAAAGTCAATGTGCTCTGGGTCGTTGCACGAGAGTCGCAGCTTCGCTTTCAGCGGCACCGAATAGGTGAGGCCGCGCTGCATACACTCGTCGATGGTGTAGCGCGGGGGGTCAACGAAGTAGTCGAGGAACTCCAGATTGAAGATGTTCCGGGCATCCGTGATGGGGAAGTTTTCTTTGAAAACTTTGTAAAGGCCCTCATTGATGCGATTCTCAGGGGTAGTTTCCAACTGGAAATACTCCTGAAAGGACTTCAACTGAATTTCGAGGAGGTCAGGGTAGTGACCGGCGAGGCGAATCTTCCCAAAGTTGACGCGCTCTTGCACGCCTGCTTTAGAAATCGCTCCGTTAGAGATGCCGTTATTGGTCATTTTTTGCAAAAAAGTATGCTTAGAAATGCTGAGGGCAGGCGGTGTAGTAGGTGGGATATCGGTAGGAACCATAGGCCAACGTTGGCATAAAACCAATTTGTCAACACAAAAGTTTTGATTACCCAATTTATACAGACAACGATAGGCTTAACGCACACCCGCTCGGCAGGTAGTGCGTTAAGCCCAATCGTATTTATCTGAACAGTGTAGAGTGTGCGAACATGAAGCCAAAGTCAGTAAAAACAGTTAATCGAAAAGCAGAGCAAAGCAGCAGGCAAAACCTAAAACTGAAGACCCTGAAACCCGAAATCTGTCTTACTTCACTTCGACTACAGCGCCAGCGCCTTCCAGAGCGGCCTTGATGGATTCTGCCTCCGCTTTGTTTACACCGCTTTTCAGCGGGCTAGGGGCACCA
>JAYSUY010000481.1:0-4594 GCA_043718855.1 Saprospiraceae bacterium
CAAGCGGCAAGCGGCAAGCGGCAAGCGGCAAGCGGCAAGCGGCAGCTTAGATACTTTTTTCATGGCAAAAATGGAAAAAGGTGGGTGAATGAAATGATGCAACACCCTGAACGTGTACACGTTCAGGCAGAAATCAACACAGTCTGGAAAAACGGGAATAAATAGAAGAATCCTTCTTGTTGCTCGCGAACAACAGGACAAATGTAACCGCCACACTCGAAGCAGCAAAGCCTTTTTGGAGAGGAGGTGAAAATTTAACATTTGTATCCAAGTTTTCGCACCAACTGAAAGAGAACAAAAAAGTTACATGCAGCAAACAAAACGCCCGCCCTCCGGCACTTGCCGAAGAGCGGGCGTTTTATTTGCTGCCCACTACTGCGCTTACCACACAATCTCCTCCACCTTTTCCACCGGCTTGCGCTCGGCTGCCACAGCCTCCATCACCGCTTGCGGGAAGCGGTCGGCTTGCCGCAGGTTGTCGGGAAATTTGAAGTGGCAGCGCGTCTCGATTTCCTCCAGCGCTACCTCGTACACCTTGAACGGCTCCAACTCGAAGGCCTCCAAGCCCGCGAGGTTCTGCGTGAGCAGGAACGCTTTGGCTTTCAGGCGACCCGCCTCCACGAAGGCCAGCACCTTGAAAAATTCGCGCGGAATTTTGATGTCGTCGCGGTAAGCGCGGTCGTCGTTGCTGAACACGCAACCACCGAACAGGCTGACCCGCAGGTTCTCCACATCGGCCTCCTCGAACAGCGCGTCCTCCAATTTTCCCCACACCCCGCCCTGGCCGCCCTGGTTGAAATTGTCCATCTGCGGGGCGATGTTGGTGAAGAAAAACGAATCCTTGTTGGCCTGCTTCGCCTCCTCGTCGCTGCCCCAGAGCAGGTCGGCACGGCGGGCGATGTGGCCCCGGTCGAGGCGGTTGTTGGAGTAAAACGAGTTGCCAACTTGCTGACTGTCAGGTATTCTTTTGTCGGTCACGAAGTCGATCCCATTGCGGCTGAGTTTTTTGATGCTGCCGCCGTCGATGTTCCAAGCCACCCAGATGGCGAAGCGACGGGCCTTGCTCAGCGCGAGCGAGAAGTGCGTGTAGTCGATGGTGGTCGAGCCGTCCAGTTTGACCGCATCGGCACTGTTGTCGAGTTTTGGCTCCACCACCGCCGTGCTCAGGAAGTTGGGGTTGTAGCCCAGCGTCTTGGCCAGGGCAGCCGGTTTGAGCGAAATGTCCAACTTCTCGAACACCGACTTGGGGTAGCAAGCCAGTGCGTGTTCAGGCACGGAGTTGGAAGTTTCGCCCGCGAAGTGCAGGCCGGCCATGACGCTGGCCGGCCTGTTGTTGGCCGATTTGAACAGCCAGACCGAGCCAGAGTCGCCGCCTTCGCTGATTTCGCCGTTGCCGGGCAGTTGCTGCGGGTCGGGCGTGATCTCGAAGCAGCCGATGGACACCTCACCAGTGCTGCCGCCGTAATCCAATTTCACGAGAGCATCCACGCGGCTCACGATGCCGTGCGTCACGTTGGTCGTGCGGCCGCTTTTGGTCACCCGGTCGCCCAGTTCCGGTTCACCCAGTTCGTTCGGGGTTACATTGAGGCTCATCACGGAGGCGTTGATTTTACGGCCTTCAATGCTGCACACTGCGCAGTCGCCCGCAGGGCCGAGGTGCGAGCGCACCAGTCTACCGAGGTAGTTTTTATCCAGACGATTGTCGTCGAACGGCCCTGGCTGCACGATTTTGTCGCCAATGGAACCAGTCGATCCGTGTAATACGTGCCAATTGCTCAGCACATACGGCGTGCCTTCCGTGCGGTCGTATACGATGCAGCCGAGCGTGCCAGTCGAACCTTTCCGGTTGGATACGCTGATGCCCGGCTGGATCGGATCGGCCCTTTTTTTGCGGGCGCTGACCACTGCCTCGGGCACTACCCGGAAAGCAGGAACATATTCCCGTTCCAGCACATCAGTGGGTACAGAAACGCCACCAATCTGGATGAACTCCGGGATGCTCTCGGTCGCCAGCGACACCAGCGCTTCGGGCGCGGCTTTCTGTTTGACCGTAAATTGGATGCTGATCTGGTTGGTCGGGCGACCATCGGTGATTTTGTAGCCGATGCCGATGGAGCCGATGTTGGGGTCTTTGAGGAACTCAGGGCCTTTGGCGCGAACGAACTGCTTGAGTTGTTCCATGAGCGTGGCGGAAGGTTTGGAGGCTTCGCCGTTTTGTTCTTTTGGCTGCTTGCTCTTTCCCATGTTGGTGGTGGTTGATGGTGAAGAAATCATTTGAGTACTTCTGACTTGCCTTTCGACAAAACAGGGTTTTGGGGTTCCTGTGACAGGCTGCTTGCGCAGCCTGTCACAGAATTTTTAGCCGAAACGATGTTTGGGGAAAATCGTTTCCAATCAGATGTGCTTTTTTTGCGGACTTGGGATAAACTTATGGTATAGCCTTGCATGGCGTTGGGCAGGAAAGCGAGCCAAACCAGCAGCCACGCGGCGGTGTGCCATATCCCCGAGACAACAATGGGACGCGGATGGGACAGTTGAGACGGATTTGCGCTGATTCTTCAAGATGCCCTTCGCACTCAAAAAGTCTGTGTCAATCCGTCTCAACTGTCCTATCCGCGTCCCATTCCAAGTCACCCCAAATTTGTACTGAGAAACATGATCAGAACACCAGCCCAATGCGAAACTGGATATCAGAGTCTATGTTGAACGAAGCGCCGCGATACGGATCCCCATCCCGATTGCCCTCTTCAAGGGTGCTGAAAAAGGTAGGGCCGATCTGACAATCGATGAAACCCCGCTCGAATACCCGAATCTGAAAACCGAATACTCCACGCGGCCCCAACTCGTACTTGCTGAAGTCTTTAATTTTGTAACTCCCGGCTTCTGGCCGCTGCTTATTGAACTCGCTGCGCCCACGTGTGTAGCGGCCCTCCAGCCCTGCGGCGAAGTACATTCCCGACAGGTTGTTGCCTGAAAGGCCCCGTGCGATACGTCTTTTTTGGTTGAAATACCAGCGCGTCTGCGCCCGAAGGCCCGCAGTTAAAGAGCAGTCGTCCGCACCGTAGCGCGGGTCTTCTGATTTGTATCTCGCTGCTTTCACATTGGCCAAGACCTCCCACGACCAATGCGAGTCGCCCCATTTTTGCTCGCGAGCGAGCGACAGGTTGGCCCTCATGAACTGGAGATCGGACACTCGGAGCAGGTTCAGCAAGTCCCATTTCCACATTCGCTGGTCTTCACGGAAGCACCGCAGCACCTCACAACGGTCTAACTTTGGCATCGGGCGGTTGGGCCGCGCCAGCGCAAGGCCGATGCCCACGCGCGTATTGACGAACACATCCCAACGGGGCTGCACGGCGGCTCCCTGCCAAGTGGCTCGAGCGCCCACACCATAGCTGATGTTGGCAAACCCGTAGCGGAACAGCCGCCGTTGCAACCCGTAGCGCAGCGCGACCTGCACCTGGTCGTACCCAAATCCAGTAGCCTCTCCCGACACTTGATTGCGAGCATTGGCGTATGCTGTTTCGAGGGCGAAATAGTTGCCCGTCATGTTGTCCGCGCCCCGGCCTTCGCGGATGTGCCGTGCCATGTTGTGGTACCACTTGGCCTCCAGGCTGTAGCGCAGCGACAAATTCGAGTAGCCCTGGTACAGCTGAAACGTATCTGTCCCGACGATGGAAATGGTGTCCACCTTATTGAAATCCACCCCTGTTTGCACGCCCAGACCGATGCCTGCCTGCAAGGAGAATGCCGGGGCAATCTTGCGCTCGTAGGAAAGGTGCAGCAGCGACGCGGGCGGACCATCTTCGCTCATATTGATCTTGAACAAAGAGCGGATGGGCTGCTTCGACCTGATCACCCAGTCGTAGTGATCGGAGAATTGCTGCCGCTCAAACGCACTGGTATCTTGGCGTATGGTGACAAACGAGGTGTCGGGCGTTTGGCCGAAGGCCGAAAAAACGATGGTGGCAAGAAGGGCAAGAAAGAAGGTCTTTTTCATAAAAAGCAGATAAAAAGTGATCAAAACGTCATCCCGATTTTCAAATCGGAGTACCAGGAAGTCGGTTCGCCAGAGATCACTTCACTCAATTGGTTGTCGCTCCACACCACCCCGAACTTGTATTGAATGAAGCCTTTTTTGAACAAGCGGTACTGTACGCCCGCATGCGGCGCGGTGTAGAAGTTGTTGGTAGATCCGTCACCGTTGAAGTAGCTGCGGTTCTTTACCCGACGGTACCCCAGCGTAGTGCCGAGGAAAAGGCCGTTGAGGTTGTTGCCCGATTTGCCCCGCGCGATCTGCCTTTTCTGTAAAAAATAGTAGCGTGGCTGGATGCTGGCCCCCACCCCGTAATTCCATGAGCGGTACACATCGTTTTGAATGACGTATCGAAAGCCATTGACTTCTACTTCCCCTTCTGCCTCAATGGAAAATGGCGACTGCCCGATTTTTTGCTCCCATGAAACGCGGGGATTGAAAATCAAGTGGTTCTGCACAAAACGCAGGGCACGGAACAAATCCAGTTTGAACATCCGCCGGTCTTCCTGAAAGCACCGGAACACGTCGCACACCGAAGCCGCTGCTCCATCGCGCTGA
>JAYSUY010000482.1:0-1700 GCA_043718855.1 Saprospiraceae bacterium
TTTCGCCGCCCACGATGTGCGTGGCGCAGAGGCGGGTGGTGGCGAAAAGGAGCAGGGCGAGGAGGGAAAACTTCACTGGAAGGATCAACTTAGACGGTGGACAGTAGATGGTGGACAGTAGATGGTGGACGGCCCGCCTTCGCCGAAGGCTACAGCGGGTAAAGCGGATAAGCGACAAAAATGATGGCCGACATAACCAGCCCTGATGAACGATTGAAACACAAACGAAGCAAAGTGGCAATTCAAATCATTGTGAATCAACGCGCTGAATCGTTCATCGTTTATAGTTCATCGTTAGATTACTCCCCCAAGACGGCCGTACACAGCCAATTCGCAAGTGCCTGGCGGTTATTTTTCAGCACGAGGCGTTGTTGGTCCCAGTCGTTTTGGATGTTGGCGAGTTCGATGTACACGGCTTTGGGGGTAATCGTTTCGGTGAGCATGAACAGGTAGCGATCACTGACAGTACCTTCGTAAGCACGCTTGTTCTGCTTGCTCTGGTATTTTTGCTCGAAAGTGCGGTGCATCCGCAGGGCCAGTTGGCGGCTCGGCTCACTTTCGGGGCGGAAGTAAAAAAACACATCGGTCTCGGTGTGCTGGCTGCGCGAGTCTACATGGATTTCGATGAGCGTCTGGTTGGCTATGCCGGCCTTCGTGTTCTCCTGGGTCATCTCGTTGATCAGGTCGCTGCGCTGCTGTAGCCGTTCTTTTTGCGGAGCGGGGATGACGAGATTTCCCCACACCACCTCATCCTTGTCGCACTTCAAATATTCCTCATCGCGAATGCCGTCGTTCGGGTCGCGGACGATCATGTAAGCCGTCGCGCCGTGGCTGAGCAGGAGTTTGAGTAGGCGCAGCGTCACATCGTAGGCGTACTCGTCTTCGCAGAGTGTGTGGCCTGCGCGTTTGCCCTGCGCACCGGGATCAGGGCCAGCATGGCCACTCACCAAGTAAAACACTCGGCCTTTCAGTCGCTGGCTCAGGAGAGGCGTTTTGGCGTATTTTGAGCCAAAAATGGCAAAACTGCGCTTGTCTTTGCCTGTAGCGGGTTCGGCTGGCACCGGCTTGGGCCGCTTGCCGCGTATGGCCGCCGCTTCGTCCGCGATGCTCTCTTCGCAACTCAACTCGTGCCAGGGTACCCAGAGTTTTCGAGATTTGATGAAATCGTCGGTACGCAGTCCTTGTTGCAGTGCATCGCGGTTGTACGCCTCGATGCGTTTGGCCGCACGCCAGTCTTGCACCCCGGTCGAACTGCGGATGCTCTTCGAGTTATAGTTGAAAACCACCACCGGCACCTTGTAGGTTTTGCCCGATTTCAGGTTGGCCGTCTCTGGCAGTTTGTTGATCTCAAAGAACTGGGTGGCATTGCACTCGTAGTCCTGTAAGCCGAAACGTTCGAGCATCTGCACCACATTTTCCTTCGGCTTGGCTACGGCGGTCAGATACGTTCTGGGCGGAGTCGGCGGCCCAGCGGGTTTCTTTTTTTTATCGTCGGCGGAGGCTTCCAGCGGGTTTTGCGCCAGCAAGAAAAAAGGGAGCAGCAAGAGGGTAACGAGGGAGAGGAGGGGGCGGGTTGGGTGGACCGCAGTGCCAGCCCGTTTCAACCCCAGCCCCGGCCCCTCTCCGCCGAGGCGGAAGGGGAGCTATTTGATGATATTATTCCCAATAATAGTTTTTATTTAACAGCTAATAAATATCAA
>JAYSUY010000483.1:0-4587 GCA_043718855.1 Saprospiraceae bacterium
AGCAAAAAGTAAGAAGCAGGTGATGGCCACCCAATTTTAGCGCCTTTGTAAGTAGCCCGTCCGGCTTTGCGTCTTTGCGTCTTTGCGAGAAATTCGTCTGGCTTTGCGCCTCTGCGAGCAATTTGTCTGGCTTTGCGCCTCTGCGCCTTTGCGAGAAAACCCTACGTCCGGCTTTGAGCCTCTGCGCCTTTGCGAGAAATCTGCCTAGTGTGCCATCCGTCAGGGCAAACGCGTCAAAATCTGGAAGCCCCGGAGGGGCTGAAACTTCTGGGGGCAATCTTGTCTACCGATGCTACGCCCCGCTGGGGCTTCTCCACTGCCTTTAAACCTGCTCGCCAGATTTGGTGTGTTTGCCCTAGCCATCCGCAAAGACACCATTGGCGGTACAAGCGATGTTGTTACCTTTGCCCACTTTTTAAACAATCTCATCCCGCTCAACACAACGCTGCGCTATGGTATTCATGGATTTTGAGAAACCCCTCGAGGCCTTGTACGAACAATTGAACAAGTTGAAAGAAGTCGGAGAACAGGGAGAACTGGACATGAGCGACATGGTGCGCGAGTTGGAAAAAAAGATCGAAGCCCGCCGAAACGACATCTACGCCCACCTGACTGGCTGGCAAAAAGTGCAACTCTCCCGCCACCCGGAGCGGCCCTACACCTTGTTTTATGTCACCACCATGTGCCAAAAGTTTATCGAACTGCACGGTGACCGCTATGCAGGCGACGATCACGCCATCGTGGCGGGGCTGGGCAACCTGGATGGGCAGACGGTGATGATCATCGGCCACCAGAAAGGTGTGAACACCAAGATGCGCCAATACCGCAACTTCGGCATGGCCAACCCTGAAGGATATCGCAAAGCGCTGAGGTTGCTGAAGTTGGCCGAACGTTTCAACATCCCGGTCGTGACGCTCATCGATACCCCCGGCGCATTCCCCGGCCTCGAAGCCGAGCAGCGCGGACAGGCCGAAGCCATTGCCCGCAACCTCTTCGAAATGGCCCAACTGCGCGTACCCATCTTGTGCTACATCATCGGTGAAGGCGCATCAGGCGGTGCACTCGGCATTGGGCTGGGCGACCGGGTGTTCATGCTCGAATACACATGGTACTCCGTCATTTCGCCCGAATCTTGCTCCTCCATCTTGTGGCACTCCTGGGATTTCAAGGAGCAAGCCGCCGAAGCCCTCAAACTGGATGCAGACAATATGCTGTCGTTTGGCCTTATCGATGGCATCCTGAAAGAGCCGATCGGTGGTGCGCACAACGCTCCGGAAACGATGGCCCACAACCTGAAGGCGCACATCAAAGCACAACTCGCTGAGTTTCTGCCGATGGACCCCGAAGAGCGCATCACGGCCCGCATCCAGAAGTACAGCGATATGGGGCATTACAAGGAACTATGAACGATGAACGATGAGGTATGAACTATGAGGTGTGAACGATGAACTCTGAGGTATGAATGACGTGATCTATGACGAATACCTCCTTTTTCTGCTCGCCTTAGGCCAGACCATGGCGGGTAAAAATGACGACTGACGAAATGACGATGCTGACCAACATCCGCCAATATTTTTTTCTCCGCAACCTGCGCCGCTTGCTCGCCGAACACCAGCGCAGCCGGAAGGTGCATACGCTCGAAACCGCCCGCACGGTAGGCTTGCTGTTTGATGCCACCGCGGACAAGATGCGCAAAGAAGTGCTGGACTATGCCCGCATTTTGGAGAAAAAAGGCAAAAAAGTGCAATTGCTGGGCTACTTCGACACCAAACAACCGCCTATGCCCACGCCGGACTTCGCGTTTTTTTTCAAAAAAGAAATGACCTGGGTGGGTCAGCCCAAGAGCGAAAAAGCCACTCAGTTTGGCAAGGAAAAATTTGACCTGCTGCTGGCCCTCAACCCACAAGACTTGCCTGCACTGACTTGGCTTGCGGCCCAATCATCGGCTTCCATGAAAATTGGCTTTGCCTCTGAGCAGCCGCACGACCTTGATGTGCAGTTGGAAACGCCACCGGAAAAAGGTATCCGGTACTTTGCTGAGCAACTCGAACTTTATCTGGGAAAAATTAAAGTCGGTTGACAGTTATTGGTTGTCGGTTGTTGGTATGGGCCAGCAACCGACAACTAAAAACCAATAACCGTTCAACGAAGTTATGCAAAAACGCTTCAAAGGCACAGGGGTAGCCTTAGTTACCCCGTTCAAAAGCGACGGCTCCATCGATTGGGAAGACCTCGAACGAGTAGTTGAACACGTTGTCGCGGGTGGTGTGGAGTACCTCGTGAGCCTTGGCACCACTGGCGAATCGGTCACGCTGAGCGACGACGAGCATCGGCAAATCCTCGATTTTACCATCAAAGTCAATCGTGGGCGGCTGCCCGTGGTGGCTGGCGTGTTTGGCGACAACAATACGGCCGCGCTGGTGGAGAAAATCAAGGGTTTCAATTTTGAAGGTATTGATGCGCTGCTGTCGAGCAGCCCAGCGTACAACCGCCCAAGTCAGGAAGGCATTTTTCAGCACTACATGGCGCTGGCGGATGTTTCGCCCTTGCCGATCATTATCTACAACGTGCCCAGCCGCACAGCCTCCAACGTGAACGCCGAGACGACTTTGCGATTGGCGCATTCCAGCGATAAGTTCCTGGGAATCAAGGAAGCATCGAATGATTTGCCCCAGATCATGAAGATCATCAAAGGCAAACCGGATGATTTTTTGGTGCTGAGCGGAGATGATTCGGTGACGCTCCCCGTCATCGCTGCCGGTGGCGATGGGGTGATCTCGGTGGTGGCCAACACGGTGCCGCGTCCGTTTACCGACATGGTGCGTGCCGCTCTCCGCCACGATATGCCTACTGCTCAACGGCTCAACCTTCAATTGCTTGATTTGTACCGCATCTTGTTCATAGAAGGCAACCCCGTAGGCGTGAAGGCCGCGATGGAATTGCAAGGCCTGTGCAGCCGCCATGTGCGCTTGCCGCTCACGCCTATGACGGAACAAGGTGTGCATTTGGTGATGGCAGAATTGGAGAAGATGTAGGGTTGGTTGTGAGTTGTCAGGCTAGATGCCAACCAGTCCTAGTAAGCCAACCCTTTATCTTGGATACAGTATGTTTTCATTGAAGACCCTGATTTGGATAGACGGAATTGCGGCTTTGCTGTCGGGCTGCTTTGTGTTGGCACTCAGGGGACAACTCGCTCCGTTTTTCAACTTGCCTGAGCAGTTGCTGCTCGCCATGTGCTGGGTCAGTTTCGGATACGCCGCATACTCCATCCGCTTGGCGATGCAAGATCAAAAACCACAGAAGTTGCTACAAGTATTGGTGGCAGCCAATTCGATTTGGGCCATTTTGTGCATCGTCATCGCGATTTATTTCATCGCTGCGGTAACCCCTTGGGGCATCGCTTATTTGATATTGGAATCTTTTTTTGTGGCTGCATTAGCCGTCTTGGAGTGGAGGCAAATAAAATTGATCGAGGCAGCCACTGCTGCATCCTGACCCATTTGCCCCTCACCCCTCATTTCTCATTCACTTACCCCTCACCTCTAAAATATGGCTGAAAATTTTGTTGACTACGTAAAAATTCGCTTCCGCTCTGGCAAGGGCGGGGCAGGCAGTGTACACTTTTATCGCGGCCCAGCTACGCCCAAAGGCGGGCCTGATGGCGGCGACGGCGGGCGCGGCGGCCACATCATACTCAAAGCAGACCCACAGGAGTGGACACTGCTCAACCACAAGTACACCAAGCATGTGCAGGCCGTGGATGGCCAGGGCGGGCGCGGCGGCATGAAAACCGGCTCCGATGGCGGCGATGTGGTCGTGAAAGTGCCACTTGGCACGGTGGCCAAAGATGCGGAGACCGGCGAGGTGCTGCTCGAAATCACGGAGCGCGACCAAGAAGAAATCCTGCTGCCCGGTGGGCGCGGCGGTAAGGGCAACAGTTTTTTCAAAACCTCGACGCACCAAAGCCCCATGTATGCGCAGCCGGGCGAACCATCCATCGAGCAATGGATGGTGCTGGAACTCAAGGTATTGGCTGATGTAGGGTTGGTAGGCTTCCCCAATGCGGGCAAGAGTACGCTGCTCAGTGCGGTCACTGCGGCCAAGCCGAAGATCGGCGACTACCCGTTCACCACGCTCGTGCCACAGTTGGGCATCGTGAAGGTGCGCGACAGCCAGACGTTCATCATGGCCGACATTCCCGGCATCATCGAGGGGGCACACGAAGGGCGGGGCTTGGGCCACCGTTTCCTGCGCCACATCGAGCGCAACAGCGTGCTGCTGTTTATGATCCCCTGCGATACCGAACGAACTTTGCAGGAAGAGTACGACATCCTGATCAACGAGTTGCAGGAGTTCAACCCCGACCTGCTGGACAAGCCCCGTATGCTGGCCATCACGAAGAGCGATCTCATTGATCCTGAACTGGAAAAAATGCTGCGGGCTACTTTGCCGGAGGGTGTACCGGTCATGTTCATTTCGGCGATCACGAACAAGAATTTGCAACAGTTGAAGGATGCGCTGTGGAAGGTGCTGAACGCCGACTTGGAGGAAGTGTAAAATGGCCCTCCTTCACTAAATCTACAGCGG
>JAYSUY010000484.1:0-13519 GCA_043718855.1 Saprospiraceae bacterium
GCAGCAGCAGCATGGCCGACCAGACGATGCCCAGTGCCCACCACGACATCCGGTGCGCCACATCCAGCACCTTCCGGTTGCGCATGAGCCAGTGAGCAATGAGCATGGCCGGGATGACGACCCCAACTTTAAGGAGTGCCAACGTGGTCAGCACCGCACCGCCACCGGGCGCGAGGCCAAACATGGCACCCAGCAGTTGCCACGCCTGAGCAAACGTGCCAGAGCGGAAAAACACCCAAGTGATGTTGACCAGCAAGAACGTAAACATGGCGTACAGAAAACCTTTCCAAGCGGTGCTTTCTGTCACGTTATCAGGGTTTTGTGCCGCATTTCGATCTTTAAAAAAACGCTCCACCCACAGGTACAAACCGTGCAAGCCGCCCCACACCACGAAGGTCCAGTTGGCCCCGTGCCAGAGGCCGCCCAGCAGCATGGTCATCATCAGAGCGAAATACATGCGCTGCACCCCGCGCCGGTTGCCGCCCAGCGGGATGTACAGGTAATCGCGCAGCCAAGTCGAGAGCGTGATGTGCCAGCGCCGCCAAAAATCGGAGAAGCCGATGGCCGCGTAGGGGTAGTTGAAATTTTGCGGCAGCACAAAACCGAGGCAGAGTGCCGCCCCGATGGCGCAAGTGGAGTAGCCCGCGAAGTCAAAAAATATCTGCCCCGAAAAGGCGAACACACCTGCCCAAGCATCCAGCGTGGACACTAAGCCATGCGCTCCAAACACCGAATCAGCCGAACCTGCCAGCATGCTGTCGGCCAGCACCACCTTCATAAACAGCCCCAACGACAGCAGCAGCAGCCCATCGAACATCTGCTTCCGATTGGCCGTGCGCGGCGACTCGAACTGCGGCACCAACTGCGGCGGACGCACGATCGGGCCAGCCACCAAGTGCGGGAAAAATGTGACGAACAGCGAAAAATCCAGCAGCGATTTCACCGGCTCGCTCTTCTTGTGATACATATCAATGGTGTAGCACAGCGTCGTGAAGGTGTAAAACGAGATGCCCGCCGGGAGAATGATGTTCGGCTTCGCCGGGTGAAAATCGAGGCCAACGGCGTTGACCACCGTCACAAAATTATCGAGTAAAAAGCCGCCGTACTTGAAAAAGCACAGCATCCCCAAGTTGCCGATGAGGCTCACTACCAGCAGCAGTTTTTTCTTGTACGGGTTCTCCTGCGTGTACAGTGCGCGGCCCACGAAGTAGTCCACCACCGTAGAGAGCCACAGCAGCAGGATGAACGGCGGATTCCAAGCCGCATAGAAAACGTAACTGGCTATCAGCAAGTTGACCTTTTTTACCCCCCACGACAGCGGCAGGTTGTGCAGCACAAGCACGATGGCAAAAAAGGCAAGGAAGGTGTATGAATTGAAGACCATGAGTGGAATTTGATAATGTGGTCAATGTGAGTAATGGGGTCAATCCCGATGAATCGGAACAGGTTGTGACGACCATTGACACGGCATGGGTTAGAACTTGGGGAGAGCGTTTGGGCTATCTCCAACCTTTTTCCTTGTTCAAAATATCAACAAAGTGCCGAGTGAACACCACTGCATCCTGCGGGCTGAGGTGAGAATCTTCGGGGCAAACGAAGTGCGCAATCTCTGGGTAATCAGCGAAGTGTACGCCAGGGCAACCGGTCACAGTCAGCAAGCGATCCCAGTATTTTTCTCTAGAAAAACCCATCGTTTCGCCCATCAGCGCAGGCCCGCTAGAGGGTGTTCGCACGAACAGCACCTGACCGCCACGCGCCTTGATTTTGTCCACACAGCCTTTCACTGACTGGAAAATACCGTCCAATTCTTCCGGTGGCATGGGCGGCGCGCGCATCGCCATTTTTCCGAAAAACGCCCAGATGCCGCTCACCCGGTGTTGCAGAGCAGTGTCGGCCACGAAACGCTCGGTCATGTACATCTGCCGATCGAAGGTGTTGCGCTGGAAATCCATGGGGAAAATCGGCATCATGAACACCCCCGGTCGGCTCGGTATTTCGAGTGCGTCGAGTTGGGCGTTGAGGGAAAGATTCTCCTTGTCCAGCAACACGAGGTTCGATTCCAGCACCCGGTTGAGGTGGAAACTGACTCGCTGGGCGGGCGTACGGTCGTGGTAGTACTTGAGGTTTTCGTTGGGCCGTCTGTTGCCGCCCGGAAAATTGGAGAAAAACAGCCCCTCCGTCACATCCACCACCAAGCGGCCCTTGAAATTGGGGTCGTTGGCCAAATCTTCCAGCACCGGGCGCGGCGAACTGCCCTCGATGGCGAGTTGCACGGCATGGAGGCCAGTAAGTTTTTCCCAAGTCTTGATGTCCAGATCGTACTTGATGCGGCTAGAGCCAATGAAAACCATGGTCTTGACCGGCTCTTCATACACCATCGCCCGCTTGTCCGACCACAGCGGCGGGCCGTCGTCGTAGGAGATGTTCACACCATGATTTCTAAGGTGAATTTCCCAGCAAGCGGTGGCTACGAGGATGAGGGCTGCAGCCAGCATAGCGGCTTTGACCAGAGGGTTTGTGGGCATAAGTTGGTGTCCCATTTTGAAGCGGTGATTGTTCGTTTGTATTTCGCCGTGAAGATACGAGGGCATCGTAAATCAGCATCACGGGTGTATTTTTTTACCGAAAATAGCAGGTTGAGTTAGATCAATCCATTTCCCTGCGCCCCATCGCCCCCACCCAGCCCAGTGCCGCCAGCAGCACAAAAGCGGGCAACTGCACGAGGTATGAGCGCATCGGTGCAGCATCGCCCCGCGCAGCCGAAATCAGGAAGGGTAGGAACAACGCACACACCAACAACAAGAGCGCCGAGCGATGTACTGTCTTGTTTTTCAGGATGTTGTACCAGCCCCACAGCAGCACAGGCAGCAGCGGCCACCGCCAACTGACGAAGTGCCGCAGCGTTTTTTCTGAGTTTTCCCAGTGCGCTGGCTGGAAGGATTGGCCCGCCGCCAGATATTGGTTGCTCAGCATCTGACCCAACACCGGAGTGTACAGCAGCATAGCCAACATTACCCCCACCAGCACCGCTGCCGCGAACCCAAGCGCAGGGCTGAGGGCAAAATTTTTACCCGAAAAAACGCGGCGCGACGGGTTTGCCGAAGGCAAAATATCGAGCGCGGGCTGCCCCGACGGGTACAACGCAGCGGCTACGGGTACGAGCACCGCAACCACCAGTACGAAATAGAGATTGGAGGGAATGGCCCAGAGCAAGGCGGCCACCAGCGCAGATACCGCTACCCCATTTTTCCACAAAAAAGTGTTGTGCTGTAAAACCCGCAGCGCGAAAAACAGCAGCCCGCTCGCGGCCAACAGGCTCACGGGATAGCCCCGCACTTGAAAAGCAAAACTTTGAAAACTGATGCCCGTGAGCAAGGCCAGCCCTGCGGCGAAGCCCGCTTCTGCACCCCATTGCCGCGCCGCAGCCCGCACCAGCACCACCACTGTGAGCACTGAAAGCAGGCAGGGCAGCAAGCGGATGCGCCAGGGCGCGTCCATGCAGTCGCCGAAATCCGCGCCCGTCAGGCTGGCCCATAGCCAGTGCAGCACATTGGCAAAAACGTGGTTGTTGGGCGCGTGGTAATCCGTCAGTACCGTAGGCAAGCCCTTGAAAACGAAACTTTTGAGTGTGTAAATTTCGTCGTTCCAGAGGTCTTCGTTGCCATGCCAGTAGGCGGCAGCGCAGCCGAGCAGGACGAGCGTGAGGGTAGGAAGCAGGCCGAGGTTTGTGTCAGTGGGTGGTTTTTGCATGGACGAGAGTGGTGGTTAAAAAACCGCAAACCCCACCAACAGCGACAGCACAAAAATCACACTGCCGAGCAGGACGTAGAGGAAGTAGTAAGCCGATATTTTCAGCACCGTCAGGCCGATACTTTGCTGGTAAAAACGCCGCAACGCGAGGTACAGCGAGATTCCCGACCAAATTGCCAGTAGCGCCCACGCCTTGCCCAACGTGACGACGTACAGATTCACCAACAAAGCGAGGGTAAAAAGCAGCAATTCGCCAGAGTTGTGGTGCAGCAGGAAAATGAAATGCTCGACGTAGTAGGGTCGACGGCGACGAAACAGTAGCCAAAGCACACCTGCCATCACGGCCATGAGTGCAAGCAGTGTCCAAGCCAAACTGCCGATGTAGTAGTGCATCAGGCCGGTCGGGTCTTTCAACGTCCGAAGCCCTTGCCGCACCGCCGTGCGGTCGAACCAAGTGGTGATGCCATATTTTCGGATGATGGAATCCGGCTCAAGATGCACCGCGTCGGATAAGGCGATATTCACCCGATGGTTGCCGAGTGAGATGGGCAGAGAGTCTAAGATTTTTTTTTGGCCCGCGCTGTCCCGCTCCGTCAGCGCCATCTCCACGAACTGAAAATCGGTGTCCTTGACGCGGTTCAGTACAGAGTCCAATGCCTTCTTAGTCAAGTCATTGCGCCACTCAGCCGGGAGCGAGTCATAGGCTGCCCGGTACTCCTTCACCTCCTGATATCGGACCATGAGCGGGAAAATCTCTCCTCCTTGCAGCCTGACATTCTGGGTAGTGTCTTTGCCGTCTACACTGATCTGCACCTCCGCATTACCCATCTTGGCTTGCTTCTCGCGCTCGTGCTCGACGGTCTTGTTCACTAGGAGCAGGAAGAAAAACGCGACCACGAAATAGAACTGCAAGGGGTGAGGGTAGCGGCGAATTTTGCCCTGAAAATAGGCCGCCGATACCTTTCCGGGTACCAGCAGGTGCCACACCATCTTCACGAACTTGTTGTCCAAGTGCGTGAGGTTGAAAATAAATTTGCCCATCAGGTCGCGCATACGCACCCGACCATCGAAGTCGCGCTGGCTGCAATGCGGGCAGAACGCACCTTTTTTTGCCAATTTTTTGCCGCAGTTTTTGCAGCGTGGGCGGGGGGATTCCGGGCTGGGGTCTTCGAGCAGAGAAGTGTCCATGATTGAGCCGAGTGGTTTAGTTGATTCAATGGGAAGTCAGAATCTTACACCTCCTTCCGCCACGCCCAAATCGCCCCGTCCTCCAAGTCAATTTTTTCCTCCACGAAGGCAAAACCAAGTTTGCGCAGGATGGCGGTAGAGGCATTTTCCTCAGCCAAAGTGTGGGCGGTCAGTGCCTTCACACCGGGCTGCTGCACCGCCCAATCGGCCAGCGCACGAGCAGCCTCGGTGGCTAAGCCGCGACCCTGATATGCATCTGCAATTTCGTAGCCGATCTCTACTGAGCCATCGGGTTCAGGCAAACCTTTGAAGCCGCCAGAGCCGACGAGCCGCGCTTCGGAGCGGAGGATGAAGAGGTAATTCCACCACTCCGCTTCGTGGGGCGACTCCTGCAAGTAGTCGCGCATCCAGAGCAGGGCTTCAGGGAAGTGCGTCCAGTGGTCAGCAAAATCCACCCCGCCAAGCAGCCGCGAGAGCGTGGGCCAGTCCTGCTCAACGGCGGCGTGGAGTACCTCGGCGTTGGAGGAAATGAGAAAAAGTCGTTGTGTCTGAATCACTTAGGAGAACTATGAACTATGAACGAGGAACTATGAACGAAGGACAGGGCTACCTGATGTGGAGCTTCACACCACCCACTCAAACCCTTCCTTCCGAATCGGCAGCGACCGGGGCCGCCGGCCAGCCGCCGCCAGCGCGTTGCAGAGTGCGGGGGAAACAGTCGTCACGCCCACCTCGCCCGCTCCTCCGGGAGCGGCCTCGCTCGGCACTACATGGACTTCGATGGGCGGCACATCGTTGAAGCGAGCCAGTTGGTAAGTGAAAAAACTGTCCTGCTCCACCCGGCTATCGCGCACCGTGATCTCGTTGCAGAGGGCTTGGCCGAGGCCGAACACCGTGCCACCCTCCATCTGGCTGCGCAGTCCGTCGGGGTTCACCACGATACCGCAGTCAATGGTGGACACGATTTTCACGAGGCGAAATTTTTTGGGCGATATCAGTTCAATTTCGATGGCATGAGCAGCGTAGGAATCGCAGAAAAACATGTGGCCCGCGATGCCCACAAAGCGGTTTTTCAGGCGCGGCTTACTCCAGCCAATTTTTTCGCCAGCCAGCCGCAGCACGGCGGCGAGGCGGGCTGGCTCCACTTTTTTGCTCCAATTTGCCGAAAATTTTGCCTCGAACGGTTCCCGACCATCCAGTAGGCTGAGCCGATAAGCGAGCGGGTCTTTCCGCAGTTTTCGGGCAATTTCATCCACGAAACACTCAATGGCAAACACGTTGACCACCGGCTCCACGCCGCGCAGCCAGCCGCGTTGCAAGTTGAAATCGAGGGGCGTGTAGGCCGTGCGCACATTCGGCACGTCGTACCAAAAATCCTTGCTGGCCCCACCGAGCATCTCCGAAGGGTCGGGCGTATCGGGGCCTTTGGTCATGTAATCGATGGGCGTGGTCAGCACATGGTGTTCCCAAGTCTGCAGTTTCCCAGCGGTGTCCAACTTGGCCTGCAAGCGGTGGTAGTTGGCCGGGCGGTAGTTGTCGAAGCGGATGTCATCCGTGCGGTCCCACACCACCTTCACCGGGCGGTCGAACTGCTGAGCGATCTTGACGGCTTCGATGGCAAAATCCGCTTGCAACCTACGCCCGAAGCCGCCGCCCATGAGCGCGAGGTTGACCTTGATGTTCTCTTTTTTCAACCCGCAGGACTTGGAGATTTCGCCCACCGCCCAATCGGGCAGTTGCAAGCCGCCCCACACTTCGCATTGGCCGTCGCGTACGGAGGCGATGAAATTTACCGGCTCCATTGTGGCGTGGGCGAGGAAGGGCGCGGCATACTCCGCCGTCAGCGTATTGGATTTGGATGCCTTCACCGCGTCCACATTTCCAGCCGTATGCACTACAATTTTGGGTGTTTGGGCGGCTTTTTCAGCAAAATTTTTGAACAGCGCGTCGGTGCTTTCGTGGTTGCGAGGGCCTTCATCCCACTGGACTTTCAGGGCGCGGCGGCCCTTCATGGCGGCCCAAGTGTTGGTGGCCAGCACCGCCACGCCGGGTCGTACGTGGAAGGGCGCACCAGTGCCTTCAAACCGCACGACTTTCAGCACACCCGGCACTTGGAGGGCTGCCGCATCATCCACCGAAACGATGGAGCCGCCCAGCACGGGGCAACGCTCCACTACTGCGTAGGCCATGTCTGGCACGGTCAGGTCAATGCCGTAGCGGGCTTGTCCGGTGAGGATGTCGCGGAGGTTTTTTTTGCGCTGCTCCTTGCCCACCACCTTGAAGTCGCGGACGTTTTTCAACGTCACTTCGGTAGGTACGGGCATCGCGGCGGCATCGCAGGCGAGGTCTCCGTAGGTGAAACTTTGGCCGGTGGTGGCGTTGGTCACTGTGCCGTTTTCGGCTTTGCAAACGCCCGGCTCCACCTCCCAGCGGCGGGCAGCGGCGGCGATGAGCATGGATTTCGCTACGGCACCGGCACGGCGCAGTTCGTCCCACGAGCCGCTGACGCTGCCGCTACCGCCCGTGTCGTGTGCGCCTTCGGCGTAATTGCCGAATGTGCCGAGTTCTGTTTTAACTTTCTGAAAATCAACTTCTAACTCTTCGGCGAGCATCATAGCCAGCGAGGTATTCACACCTTGCCCCATCTCTTGTTTGGCAAAAAAGATGGTGACGGTACCGTTTTTTTCGATGCGCAAAAATGCGTTGGGCTGAAAAAACTCGCAGGCTGGCGGCAGTGGCCCAGCGGCTTTAGAGATACCGGGCAGCGCGAAACCCAACAGCAGTCCGCCGCCGCCCAACAGGGTGGTGCGGACAAATTCGCGGCGGTCGATGGTGACTTTTTTAGACATGAGATGGAAGGGTGGAAGGTAGAGGGTGGAAGGTTTGGGGCCAACAGCCAATGGTCAACGGCCAATGGTCACTTGCCACTTTCTTCGATGGCCAGTTGTACGGCTTGGCGGATGCGGTGGTAGGTACCGCAACGGCATAGCACACCGCTCATGGTGTCGCTGATTTGCTGTGCGGTGGGCTTGGGGTGTTGCTTCAGCAGCCCGGCGAGGGTCATCATCTGCCCGGCTTGGCAGTAGCCGCATTGCGGTACACCGATGCTTTCCCAGGCCCGCTGTATGGGGTGCGAGCCGTCGGGCGACAGCCCTTCGATGGTGGTGATTTGCATCCCTTCGGCACTTTGCACGGGCAGGACGCAGGCGCGTGTCGCTTCGCCGTCGGCCAGCACGGTGCAGGCTCCGCAAGAGGCCACGCCGCAGCCGAATTTGGTGCCCGTGAGTTGCAGCAGGTCGCGCAAGGCCCAGAGCAGGGGCATGTCTGGCTCGGCTTCTACGGTGTGCCGGGTACCGTTGACGGTGAGTGTGTAGGTGGGCATAGTCGTGAAAAGTGAAGCGTGATGGGTTAGGGCCGCTGCCGTTAAAACTTTGGAGGGTAAAAGGCCCGCCTACGCCTGTGGCTTCGGCGGGTAAAAGCGCACAAACCTAAAAATATTTTGAGAAACCGTGTTTTGGGGTCGCTGTACCTGCCGGTGCTGATTTAGGTTGGCAAAAATGTTTCAAAACCTTTTTTATACTTTTGCAGCCGATTTCGGCCCGCAACGGCGGTCGAAATGTCGAATGGAAATTTTTACACACACAAAGTCTGGCTCAATAAGTACATGGAAAAGAAGCGATTGCTCCTCATTGCCCAAGAACTTGAACCCTACACGGAAGGCTCGGAAGTATCGGCCAATGTTGCCAAACTGCCGAAATTGCTGGCTGATAGCGGCTATGAAATGCGGATTCTGATGCCGCGATATGGTGTGGTCAACGAACGCCGCCACCGCCTCCACGAAGTGGTGCGCCTCTCTGGGATGAACATCATTGTTGACGACGACGACTACCCGCTGCTGATCAAAGTGGCTTCGCTGCCGAACTCTCGCTTGCAGGTTTATTTCCTCGACAACGAGGATTTTTTCAAGCGGAAGTCCATTTTTGAAGATGAGGATGGCACCCCTCACGCGGACAATGCCGAACGCGCCGCGTTCTTTTGCAAAGGCGCTATCGAAACGGTGAAGAAATTTGGCTGGGCACCCGACTTCATTCTCTGCGAAGGTTTTCTGACCAGTCTCATCCCGTTTTATCTCCGCACGGCTTACAAAACGGAGCCGATTTTTGCCAATTCCAACATCCTGTACCACGCTTACGATACACCGCACGAGCGGGTGGATGCGGAGTATTTTGTGCAAAAAGCGGCCATCAACAACATCTCGAAAAAAGACATAGCACCTTTTCTCGACGGCGATATGGCTTCGATGCACAAAGGAGCAGCGCATTATGCCGATGGTGTGATCGTGGGCAGCGAATCGCTGGACACCAGCGTTGAATACCTGTCGGTTGCTTCGAGCAAGCCGGTACTACCCTGGAAAAACGAATCGGAAATGCCTGCTGCACTGCTCGAATTTTTGCGGAGTTATTCGATGGTGGAAGTGGCGTAATTCGTCTTTCGGGGTTGCAAGGTTTGGAGCGTTTCTGGTTTCGATCTTGATTTTATAGCGGGCGGCTGTGGGCTTCCCGCTATAATTTTTAGGCAACATCGCTAACTCATTCACACAACCTCAAAGGCCCAGAAAGCATCAAGCGCAAGCGAAAACTGCTGCCCACTCTATCCAACACAACAACTATGACAATTCAGAAACTGCCAGCACTGGCTTCTCTTCTGGGCCTTGCCCTCCTCCTCTTGGCCATTGCCTGCACCAAATCAACCCCCTTTGGTGCCGAACTGCTGGACGACCAATTGGCTGACTACCAATTCACTGACACCCTCAGCGTACGCTACACCGTAGAGCGCGAAGACTCGGTACTGACCTCCGACCGCGCCTTCACCAACGCTTACTTCCTCTGCGGCGAACTCAACGACCCCAAGTTTGGCAAAGCCTCGTCCGAGATTTTCAGCCTCGTACAGTTGGCCGATCTAGCGCCCAATTTCCGCAAGTCGAACCAAAAATTTGACTCCATCGTCATGTACCTGCGCTACGCCCCCGCTGGCGTGTACGGCGACACGATGCAGCAGCAGACCCTCCGCGTATCGCGGCTCGATGCCGGCCAGCAGGTGCATTGGCGAAAAGACTACTACTCGCCCCGCTCCCTCAAAGCCAGCACCCAGATCGGCAGCGCGAGTTTCGTGCCCCGCCCCAACAAGCCCGACAGCCTGTTCGTGACCGCCAAAGCCCCCTTCATCCGGGTGCGACTGAGCGACGATTTTGGCAAAGAAATGTTCGGCATGGACAGCATCAAGCTCACCGCCGATACCCTGTTTTGGCAAGAATTCCGGGGCCTCAAAATTACGACGACCACCAACGGTGCGTCGCCCGGTGCGATGATGGCTTTCAACCTCAACGACGAGTCGTTCAGCCGCATCCGGTTGTACTACCACGAAGACACGATCAAAAAAGCCTTCGACTACTACTTTCGCCGGGCCAACAAGTTCAGCCACTTCGACCTTGACCAAACGGGGAGTCCGGCAGGCCAAGCCATTGGCCTGCCCACCAGCGACCTGCTCTACCTGCAAGGCATGACCGGACTGCGTCTCAAAATGGAATTTCCCTACGCCAACCAGTTGAACGATATCGCGGTGAACAAGGCCGAATTAGTGATGACCGCCGCAGTGGACAACCCCGCGCTGCCCCCAGCTTTCCAGATCGCTACCACCGAAAATTCGGGCGATACCTTGTTTACATACACCAGCGATGTGATTTACTCCATCAACACCTCCTCCGGAAGCAGCTTTGATCGCTTCGGCGGTGTGCCAACGGAGGAAACCGTGAACGGCATCAAAGTCAAGCGCTACCGCATGACACTCTCGCAGCGTTTCCAACAAATCGTGGACGACCAGAGCGGGCTGCTGAAAAACCGGACACTCTACCTCAGTATCCAGCCGCAAAGCCGCTCAGTCATGCGTACCGTGCTATACGGGCCGAACAACGCGACTTTCCCTGCCAAACTCAACCTCACCTACACCCGGATTAAATAGGGGCGAGGAGTGAGGAGTGAGGGGCGAGACTCAGCGAGATGCGAGGGGAAATGTGAGGAACGGGATATGGAAAAGAGATTGTTCAGACAACGGTTTCACCAATCCAAGTTGATAGGTATCATGACAAACGAAGACTTCAACGAGGTTTTTAGAAAAAGGACAAAGGCTTTCGCGGTGACAGTTTTAAGGTTGTGCGACAGTTTGCCGACAAATCGCAGTTCTACAAAAGTCGTCACCTATCAACTGTGCAAGGCGGCTTCCTCGGTAGGAGCCAATTACCGGGCTTTTTGCCGGGGTCGATCCAAGAATGAGTTGTACTCTAAAATTTGCATTGTGGTGGAAGAAGCCGATGAAAGTGTTTACTGGTTGGAAGTTATCCAAGACCTTCGGTATGAAAACCTGCCCCAATTACCTGCGCTTCTGCAAGAAGCCACAGAAATTTTGAAAGTAGTAGCCAAAACCAAGAGCAGCCTCGAAAACCAGAAGTGAGGAGTGAGGGGTGAGGCCCGCATCTCACCCCTCACTCCTCACGTCTCACCCCTCACGTCTCACGTCTCACCCCTCACCCATGTGTGGAATCGTCGCTTACATCGGCTCCAAAAACGCCTTCCCGATCCTGATCAAGGGCCTCCAACGCCTCGAGTACCGAGGCTACGACAGCGCAGGCGTTGCGTTGCAAAATGGCCACCTCAACGTTTTCAAGAAAAAAGGCAAAGTCGCTGACTTGCTGGCGTTTACGCAAGGGAAAGACACCAGCGGACACGTCGGCATGGGCCACACCCGCTGGGCCACCCACGGCAAGCCCGACGACATCAACGCCCACCCCCACACCAGCGGCGACGGGCGGCTGACAGTGATCCACAACGGCATCATCGAGAACTACGCGCCCATCAAAAGCGCCCTACTCAAACTCGGCCACACCTTCATCAGCGAGACCGATACCGAGGTGCTGGCTCACCTGATTGAGGAGGTGCAACGCCGCGAAAATCTGCCCATTGAGGAGGCTGTGCGCCAAGCATTGACCAAAGTACACGGGGCATACGCCATCGTTGTGATGGATTCAGAAGACCCTGGAAAGTTGGTAGCGGCCCGCAAATCCAGCCCGCTTGTTATTGGCATTGGGGAAAAAGAACATTTCATCGCCTCCGACGCTACGCCCATTGTGGAGTACACCGACCGGGTGATCTACCTCAACGACGAGGAAGTGGCGACCGTGACGCTGGGCGGCGACCTGACCATCAAAAACCTCCGCAATGAGATTGCTACGCCTACCATCCACCAGATTGAACTCGAAATCGAGCAGATTGAAAAAGGCGGCTATGACTACTTCATGCTCAAGGAAATCTTCGAGCAGCCTGTCACCATCGCTGAGTGTATGCGCGGTCGCATGAATTCTGACGAAGGTTGGGTGCGGCTTGGCGGCATGGAGGAACACCTGAAACGCCTCGTAAACGCCCAGCGGATGATCATCCTTGGCTGTGGCACCTCGTGGCACGCGGGCATGATTGCTGAGTATTTGTTCGAAGATTTCGCCCGGTTGCCAGTGGAAGTTGAGTATGCCTCCGAGTTTCGTTACCGCAACCCAGTGGTGCGCGAAAACGATATCGTGCTGGCCATCAGTCAGTCAGGCGAAACCGCCGATACCTACGCCGCCCTCGAACTGGCGAAAGAGCGCGGTGCACTCACCTATGGCATTGTCAACGTGGTGGGGTCATCCATCGCCCGGCTCACCCACAGCGGCTCCTACATCCACGTCGGCCCCGAGATCGGCGTGGCCTCCACCAAAGCCTTCACTGGCCAAGTCACCATGCTTACCATGATGGCCATGGTGCTGGGCTATGAGCGCGGCTACCTGCCCAAATCGCAATACCAAAAACTCGTGCAAGAACTCGCAGTGATCCCCGACAAGGTGGATCGACTGCTAAAAAATTGCCATGAGCAGGTGCTGTTCATCGCCGAAAAATTTAAAGACGCGTCCAACGCGCTCTACCTCGGCCGGGGCTATAACTTCCCTGTGGCGCTCGAAGGCGCGCTCAAACTCAAGGAAATCAGTTACATACACGCCGAGGGCTACCCGGCTGCTGAGATGAAGCACGGCCCCATCGCGCTCATCGATGAGAATATGCCAGTGTTCGTGATCGCTACCAACCGCAGTGCTTACGAGAAGATCACGTCCAACATTCAGGAAGTGAAAGCCCGCAAGGGCGTGGTGGTGGCGGTGGTAACCGAAGGCGACGATACGATCAAACAACTCGCTGACTACAGCATCGAAATACCGGAGACGGAGGAGCCTTTCACGCCGCTGCTGTCGGTGGTGCCGCTGCAACTGCTTGCCTACCACATGGCCGTACTGCGCGGCTGCGATGTGGATCAGCCAAGGAATCTGGCGAAGTCAGTGACGGTGGAGTAAATGAGGGTGGTGATTTGAGGGTTTGGTGATGCGGGGATGCAAGCAACAAATCAATGTAAAAATGCCGGGGCGACTTAGCGTCGCCCCGGCATTTTGCCTATTTGCAACAACCTTTTGGTTTAAGTAGTCAGTAATAAATAATCGTGCCTATAA
>JAYSUY010000485.1:0-4583 GCA_043718855.1 Saprospiraceae bacterium
CTATTGGTTCTTTCCCTCTCAAGTCGGAGACTTGCAGACTGCGCGTATCGGGTCGCAGACCCTCACGAGCCGCGTTGCGCTTGGGTTTTGTGGTGGTGGAACACTGGAACCAACAGGTGAAGGCAATGCTCCAAAAGTGAGGGCGCGGCCAAGCGCAAGCCAGCAGCGCAAGCCAGACCGGAAAACCTACCTTTGTCCTCATCCTTTTGCACCATACAACTCACGCGCAACATCTTCTGGAACCTTCCACGATTGTCAAAAAACAAGCCATGACCACCACAGTTTTAAAGGCAAACCTTCGTGACCTCAGCCTGCAGTTCATCCAAGAGTTGAGGGGAAAATTTGACCAGACCGCCCAAGTCGAGATACGGGTGGAAGAGCAAAAGCACGGAGAAGGCCTGTTCTCGGAAGAGCAGTTCTGGCACATCATAGACCGCTTGGACTGGACTCAAAAAAAGCGGGCGGACATCATCGCCCCCGCTGCTGCCGCGCTCTCCCAGATGCCGATGCCCAGCCTGTACTTGTTCAAGGATGCCCTGTCGGAGAAACTGTACCGCTTGGATACCCGGGCGCACGCCGCCGCGTATTTGGCCAAGCAGGGCGACGGCCATCTCTCTGCCGACGATTTCTTGTACGTCAGGTGCGCGGTCGTGGCAGAAGGCCAGGCATACTACGAAAAGGTGCTGCACAACCCCTCCGAAATGCCGGCCGACATAGACTTTGAGCACCTGCTCAGTCTCGCCGACGATGCCTACGAGATGAAAACGGGCAGGGAACTGAACTACTCCCCGCTGTTCAACTACGAAACCCTCAGCAATGCAGAGGGCTGGGAAAACTGACCTATGGTACACAGGAACTCATACGAGAACGAAGAGCCGCACCATCTCTACGAGGTCATTGACCGGTTGGACGACGATGTGTTCAAGTACGGCATCAGTTGTAAGCCCATTGGAAAGGACGGCACTTCGAGCCGTATGCGCGAGCAGGTGAACAGCCTGAACAGGATAGACCGGTGGCTCCGGTTCTTTGCCCGAATCCTGATGCGCGACATACCCGGCAAAAGCGAGGCAAAGCGCATCGAAACAGAGCACATTCAGGAGTACCAAAAGCAGCACGGTGAACGGCCGAGGGGCAATCCTGTGGATTGAGAAGGAGTAGATTTGATTTACCGCTTCACCACCTGCCTCACCGCCTTCCCCCCGTTTTTTCCTTCAAACACCACGACATACGTCCCGCTCGGCCACCCACTGAGGCCAGAAAAAGTCGTGCTGCCGCCAGCCGTCTGGGCCGTTTGCAGCACCTTGCCCTGCGTATCCGAAATGCGCAGCAAGCCGCTGCCAGCAGTGCGGACGGTCAAAAAATCATCGAACAAACTGGACGAAATCTGCAAGCCGTTGGCAGCATCCGGCGCATCGCCCGTGCTGCTGGGCAGCGGCAGGAGGGCAAAATCCCGCAGCGTCACCTCGCCTGTTTTGAGCACAACGCCTGATACAATTTGGGTTTCGTAGCCCGCGCTGCCCACCTCCACCGTGTAGGCGCCGGGCGCGGCAGCCCCGGTTTTATAGCCGCCGTCCAGCCCCGTACTGTCGCGTTTGGGGCTGCCCAGCACCGTCACGCCCGCTTTCAGGATGGGCATTCCGGTGAGGACATCGGTCACTTTCCCCTCCAAATACGCCGCCCGCTGGTAGGTGGGTTTGAAGATAAAAAGCCCTTCCGCTTTGGCGGTGGCGAACACCAAACCTGAAGGCAGATAAGGATCAGCGTCCCATACCAGCGAGTTGCCGACCACCGCCCAAGCCGTCTCGATGAGGTTGTCGGGCCGGTGCGCATCCACTATGGTCAGTTGGCCGCCATAGGATGGATTGACGAGGAAGTCTTTGATTACCCGCACGTTGTGCACTTCCTGACTGGGCTTCTGGCTGGGGTAGTACAGGTCCAGCAAGCGCGGCGCATCCAAGTCCGACACATCGAACGAGGCGAGCGGCGCGTTACCACGCTCGTCGGTGGTGAAGAGGGTGCGGCTATCGTCGGAGAGGCCAGAGTTGTGGTTGAACTTGGCGGGCGTGGGCTGTGCAGCGATGAATTGCGGGTCGGTTTTATCCGAAATATCCACTGCCGCGAACTGGCCGTCGTAAATCTCGCTCGTCCACAGCGTGTCGCCCCGGATGAAGCCGTCGTGAACATAGCGCGGAGTGTACTTACCCACGATATGCGGGTTCCAGGGGTCTTTCAGGTCGGCGATGGTGGCTCCGTTGGTCACGTTGCCGCCACCAAAAATGTAGAGGTAGCCGTCTTGGGCTTGCACCGCGTGGCTCTTGATCACCAGCGAGTCGTAGGCCCCGTCGCCATGCCAAGTTTTCCAGTACACGGTGTCGGGCAGTGGACGCAGATCCACGATGGTGATGCCGCTGCCCACCGCTTCGGAACCGAAGTAGGCGAAGCCGCCCCAGGTTTTTACCTCGCGCCAGTTGTTGGGCAGGCTGGGTACCGCGAAGCGCTCCTTGGGTTGGGCGGGATTGCTCAAATCCACCATACTCAGCCCCGCGCTGGTGCCCACCAAAGCCCATTCGCCGCCCGTGCTGTCCACATGGTGCCAACAGCCCGCGAGTGTGAGCGGGGCGTAGGGCAATTGGCCAACGAGTTCGAGGTTGAGTTGAGCGGCGGCTGGAGCGGCGGCGAGGAGGAGGAGAGAAAAAAGTAGGGACTTCATGTTTTTGTGTTGTACCCCGGAACTCCGTTCCGGGGGTGTTTAGTCGGCAAATCTGAGCGTACTCGTCAGACGATTTCAATTCGTCGGACGAGCAGCAAGTTGTCGCACAAATCAAACAACGAACTGGGCAATGTCACCGACCAAAAATGGCGGAATGACCAAAATGGCGGAATGTCGCCCTCCTTCGCCGAAGGCTATAGCGGATAAAAATGGCGGGTTTTCACTACCCGCGTTGGCTCAAATTCCGCAGGGCCTCCGCCAGAAGCGCGTTAGTGGATTTTTCCTGTTCGATCATCCGCTCCAATTTGGTGATTTCTTCGCGGAGGGCGGAAATCTCGTCCTGCGCTCGTGTCCATTCACTACTGCCAGGTCGAGCGTTGGACCGGTAAATAGCAGCGGGTTCGGCCACGATATTTGCCGACAGTGCTTCTTCGCCAATAAAATAGGCTTCTGATACGCCGTACACTTCCTGCGCCCGCTGAAGCGGCTTACGCGGAAGTCGCTCCATTTTATAGAGTTTTGGCAGGTACGATTTGTCTACGCCCATTGCTTCAGCCACCTCTTCGTTGTTGCGAGGGTCGCGTTTGACGAGCAACATCAACTTTTCTCCTTGTTTGATGGATTCCATGATTCCAAATTTAGGTTACTTTCAGGCATTTTACTTCCACTATTTCGCTTAAAATTTCGTAAAATATTTTTTAAGGAAAAATTTGTGGAAAAAAATTTAAATAATTCCACTAAATGGAAATAAATTTGTCCCTTATTCTATCATCAAGCAAACCTACGTCGTTATGCTCGACAAACGGACGGAACATCGGCAAAAAAGCGGAAAAGTCACCTACGAGGTGGTCGCTTATCGGTACAGCGACGAGCGGAGCATCATGCTCGTCGGCGAAGCCGAAATCATGGTCGAGACCTTCGGAAACGAACATGACCCAGCCGACCTCGGCACCAACCTGTATGAAATTCGAGTGGATTTGCTCTCGGCTTTCGACCCCGATGGCCGCGACCGCTTCGCTGAGGTGATGGCCGACCCCAAACTCCGGCAAGCGGTAGAATCGGCTGCGATGGATCACTACCTTCTCCCGCCGCAGGTACCTGTAGGCTTGCCCAAAACCGTAGTGGAATGGGGGCGGAAGGAATGATATTGGAAAACGATGAACTATAAACGATGAGCCATGAACAATTTAAACCGTTGCATTTCAAGGAATTAAATCGCTTACCATTCCCGGCATCCCAACAAAAAAGCGACGAGTCATCACCGGCAATCCCCGGGATGACTCGTCGCTGTGCAATCATAGTATGTAATGATGTCCACTCGCACCAACATCCTCAAAACCTTACCTCTCGTGTGCGCAGAAGGGCTGGCAAATTTGTAATCGGTTCTTGCAATGCCCGATACAAAAGTAGCCCATCGCATGGGCTACACTTATCAGGGCAAAACCGGGATTTTTTATGGGGGAAAACCCTGAGTTGCAGGCTTCCAGAAATACGAGTGTTGCAGCATTTTTGATAAAAAATGATGTAGTGTCCACCGTTCCTTTGCGCTTTAAAACTTGTCACTGCTTATGAAAAATTTGCTCGACCAGCCCTACGCACTCCCACCCGAAGCCGTCCATTTTTTTCAAAAAAACCGCTACATCAAACTCAAAAACGTGTTCGATGCCCACACGCTCGCACACTACGGCGAGCGCATCGCCCAAAAAGTGGCAGAACTCAGCGCCGACAGCCAGCCGCTGGATACCCGCGACACCTACGGCAAGGCGTTTTTGCAAATTTTCAACCTCTGGCGCACCGATGCAGACATCCGCGATTTCGTGTTCAGCCAGCGCCTCGGCCAAATCGCCGCCGAACTGATGCAGACCTCCGGCGT
>JAYSUY010000486.1:0-4581 GCA_043718855.1 Saprospiraceae bacterium
CATCGTCAAGCCCAAATCAACCGCGCCGCCAGCCGCGGCGGCACGGCCCTTTTTTCAGCCCAAACTCCGCCTCAACGTCCCCGCCGATGCCCACGAGCAAGCCGCTGATCGCGCCGCTGCCCAAATCATGCGCATGAAGGACGGCGAACCGCCCCTTGCCCGGCAACGCCCCCTGCCCTCCACCACTGACCTCCAGCGAAAGTGTACCGACTGCGAAGGCAAAAACCGAGAAGACACGGTTCATCGAAAAACCTCTGCCAGCAGCGACAATGGTGCCCAGCCCGCCCCAGACCTCGTTTCGCAAACACTCTCTGAAGGCGGTGGCCGACCGATCGAGGGCAGTGCCCGACAGTTTATGGAAAGCCGTTTCGGGCAGAGCTTCTCGCAAGTGAGGCTGAAAACCGACGACCGGGCCGCCGACTCCGCCGCCGCCATATCTGCCCGAGCCTACACCTCCGGGCATCAGATCGTCTTCGCCCGGGGCGAGTACCGCCCAGAGACCGCCGAAGGGCGGCAACTTTTGGCCCACGAACTGGCCCACGTCGAGCAACAGCGCGGCATGGGGGAACGCGGCGACATCCAGCGGGAGGGCATGGGCGATGTCAGGATAGCGGAAGGCTACCACGAAAAGATCAGCGAGATAAAGGTCGGCCAAAGGTTCAAAAGCCTGAGTGCCGCCGAGCAGCGATTGACGGACGACATTATCGCTGAAATCGACAAAAAGCCCGACTGGCCAGCCCGCGTGGGCTTCATTTACAAACTCTACATCCTTTTCGATGCCAAGGCGAGCCAGACTGCCCGAACCGACGCGGCAACGCAGATTCTCGGCCTCGGCCTCGACAAGGCAAAGGTCGATGCCTTGCTGGCCACCCTCGCCAAGCCCTTGCTCGGCTACGTCGCCTCGGGCTTCGATTTCGACCAGCGCTTTTTTCGGCACGCCGGGCCACTCGGCTTCAGCGTTCCCGACCCGGCACTCGGCAGCCACAAGGCCGGCCCCTACGACCGCGGTCAGCCAGCCGGCGTGACCGATCCTGCCGAGGCATCGTTCGAAAAATCGGACATCCTTTTTTTCTCCGGCCACCAGTACGCACAGTACCACGAGCCGGGCAATTTCACCGATAGCGCCAGTGCCTCTTGTTTCAACATCGGAATGCTGTCGAAGGAAAACAAGCGGGTTAAATTGGTGGTCAGCACCAGTTGCGCCTCCATTTGCAAGGACGTGGCCAAGATTTGGCAAGCCAAATTCCCAGATGCCCTGATCTTGGGCTACCGCTTTTCTGCACCCAACGATGGCAGCGTCGTCGCCAACGCTTTTGCCACCGAACTGTTGAAAAAAGGCCCCATCAGCCTCTCCGACGCAGGCGGGCTGCAAAAAGCCCGCGATGCGTGGAAAGCCGTCGTACTCGGCAAGGGCAGCGTGGGCGGCGGCCCGGCAATTTTGTACGGCAACGATGTGGAAATTTGGGCGGGCGGCAAATGGAAAACGGTGGCTTGGGACAGCAAGGCCAACGAATGCCATTATCATTGAAATAAAACGATTTAACCTCCTAAAAGAGTTATGAGTGATGAGGTCATAACTTGTGCGCTGATAACTCGTCACTCATCATCTATCATTACGAAAAATGCTCGCCATCCTCAGTATCGTCATCGGCCTCGTTTTTGTGCTGCTCCTGTTTAGCATGCTCACTTCGGCTGTCGTCGAAGTGTACCACGCCTTCAAAGCCAGCCGGGGCAACCACCTCAAAGACACCTTAGAAATGATGCTCGGCCCCGAAAAATCTAAGCGTTTTTTGGACCACGCCTATTTCAAACAACTCTCCTCAGCCACCAAGCCGACCTCTACGCAGAAGTTGCCGGTGTGGATTGACAAAAATACGTTCAGTGCCATTTTGGCTGACATTCTAACCCCAGAGGGTGAGCGGATATCCATTCAAGAGCGTATCAACAGCATTGAAAACGAGCAACTTAGGAAGGTAATGAACTTTCTCTGGCGGCAATCGGGCGACGATGCACGTGTCTTCCAAGCCAAAGTGGAGCACTGGTTTGATGATGTGATGGCCCGTGCCAAAGAGTGGTTCATCGACTCCACCAAGTGGCGGCTTTTCTTCTTTGGCACCGCCCTGGCCGTCGCGCTCAACGCCGACACCGTGCAGATTTACGAAAGTCTCTCCACCAACGCCGTCTTGCGCGAACAGATCGCCACGGATGCCGCCGCTTTCGCCAACTCTGCCGATACATCGTTGGTGTCGAGAAACTCCGGCGTACGCGACACCACCCGCAAGGACACCGCCGATTCCCGCGCCAATTTTGTGAAACTCAAAGGGATGTACTCCGAGCACATCGTCTCACCGCTCGGCCTCGGCTGGGGCCAATCCAAGCCCGCCAACTGGTGGGACTGGCTCACCAAAGTCGTCGGATGGCTGCTCACCGGTGTGGCCGTCACCATGGGTGCGCCATTCTGGTTTGAAATGCTGAAAAAATTGCTTGCCCTCAAAGGCGGCAGTGGCAGCGGAAACAGCGGCGGCAGCAGTCCGCCCGAACGCCGTACCGATCAAGCCGCGTTTGAGATAAAACCTGATACCGAAAGCGGCAAAAGCAGCGAAACCGAAGACTTCGGGTAAAATCGAGAGGTTTACGGGTTGTTGGTGACTGGTTATTAGTCACCGACAACCCGTAAACCAACAACCAACAACCAACAACTTAATTCACCATGATCAACCCATCCTCACCCATCCTCACCCTCGTCGGCCTCGGCATCAGCATACTGCTGCTGGGCGGCGTACTCGGCGGAGTCATCAGCCGAAAACAACAGGTCAAAGAAGAAATCAAGGAAATCCAGAAACAGCAGCAAGAAGTGCTGCTGCGCATCGAAGCCGACCGAAAACAAGCCCTCGAAAACGAGCAGCGGGCCCTGGCCCAAATCGACTCAGTGTACCAAGTGCTTGATGTATTGGCTGTGCGCGAGGGCAAAATCAGGGGCAACATCAACGACACCCGCAAAAATATCGAGCGACTGCGCGACCAGGCCAACAAGACCCAAAGCGAATTGGCCAAAGCCGCCGAAAAAAGTGTCATCTCGTTCGACAACCAATAACCCGTTCATCAACCATTTTGAAATAAACAGCGCATGAAACATCCTTCTCTTTTTTCTGCTAAATTGCTCGTCTTGTGTGTGTTGGCTTTTTCAGCACAACCTGTTTTTGCTCAAAAAATCGCCGAAGGCGTATTCCAGCGGCAAGTCAAGTTTGCCCTGTCACCCGACTCCAGCGCCCATTTTTCCATCTACGAAGTGCGCGACTCTATGGCCTTCCGTACCCTGAAAATCCGGGAGGCCAACTTCCCCCTCACCATCGTCAAAAAGCCAGTGGTGGACCCCTTTTTCGACCTCGTATTGCAGTACGAAGCCCAAATCATGGAGCATCACAACCTGCAAAAAGGCTACACCAGCCTCGACTCCATTCAGCAGCAGACCATTCTGCAACTCCAGCGGCTCAATGACATTCAGGGCCAGCGCGTAGCCAACTACAAGCAACTCTCCGACGACATGATCGCCTCCAACGCCCTGCTCAACGACCAACTCAACCACGCGCTCGGCCTTGCCAAAGATTGCAACCGAGGTAAAACCACCAAGCGACTGTGGGCTGCTGCTGTAGGTGCAGGCGTTGGCTTCACGCTCGCCGGGCTGATCGCATTTTTGAAGTAACTCGTCCTCGTCGTCGTTTAGGGCGTGCCATGCATCCATTCCCAACAAAAACGCCTGTACATCAGAGAGATACAGGCGTTTTTTTATTGAAAAATTAGGCTTCCCATCAGGCTTCCTCTGCTTCCATGTTCCACTTCTCCGACGTGCGCCATAGGCTCGAAAGCAGCAGTTCGCGCATGAAGAGGTACTCCTTCGGGAGTTCGTCGTACATCCGCTCAAAGAGTTCCTCGTGAGCCGATAGTTCCTTTTTCAGTTCCTCGCGGTCAAGCGTCATCAGGCGGTCGAACTCGGCCTTGCTGAAATCCAGTCCGCGCCAGTCGAGGTCTTCGTAGCGGGGCATCCAGCCGATGGGGCTTTCCACCGCGCTGGCACGACCACGTACCCGATCCACGATCCATTTCAGCACCCGCATATTGTGGCCGAAGCCCGGCCAGAGGAAGTTGCCATCCTCGTCCTTGCGGAACCAGTTGACCCCGAAGATGCGGGGTGGATTGCTCAGTTTGCGGCCCATTTGCAGCCAGTGGTTGAAATACTCGCCCATGTGGTAGCCGCAGAAGGGCAGCATGGCGAAGGGGTCGCGGCGCACCTGGCCGATGTTGCCGAAGGCCGCAGCGGTCATTTCGGAACCCATCGTGGAGGCGAGGTAGACCCCAAAATTCCAGTTGAACGCCTGATAAACCAGTGGGATGGTGGTGCTGCGCCGACCGCCGAAGATGAAGGCCCGGATGCGTACGCCCTTCGGATTCTCCCAGTTGGGGTCAAGCGAGGGACACTGCGATGCAGGTGCCGTGAAGCGAGCGTTGGGGTGAGCAGCAGGCTTGCCACTGGCTGGGTCGTAAGGTTTTCCATGCCAGTCCGTCAGTCCGGTGGGTATCTCC
>JAYSUY010000487.1:0-4577 GCA_043718855.1 Saprospiraceae bacterium
GCCAAGCGGGATGATGCGCTCCACCTTGCACTCCATCTGCACGGGGCTTTCGGCCACTCGGAAGGGCCGCACACGCTCGGAGGGCAGGGGCGTGAAGCCCGCTTTTTCAAACTCGTTCACCTCCGAGCCATACTCAATGCTGGCAACGGCCATCTGCCGCACGATGCTGTGCGACACCACATTGATCACCACCTCACCAGTGTCCTGCACGTTGCGCAGCGTGTCCTTCGTGGTATTGTTGGCCACCCGGCGGTTGCTGCTGAAGATCAGGATGGGTGGATTGCTGCTGAAGGCGTTGAAAAAACTGTAAGGTGCCAAATTGGGTTGGCCTTCGGTGCTGATGGTGCTGGCAAAGGCGATGGGCCGAGGTGACACTGCTGCGAGCATGAACTGATGGAGATCTTTGGTGGCGATTTGAGTCGGGTCGATGCTGAGCATAGTGTGTTGGGAAAAGCGCAAAAATGGAAGTGGCTGCAAAAGTAGGAAGCCATATGCCCCGACTCGCCGTCACTTAAAAACAAAATGGCCCATGTCCTCGCCCGGCTAAAAAACCGGAACAAGAACATGGGCCACCAATCACCTCATCACCATTTAACCAATCACCAAATCACTGCTTACCGCCTGGCGGCTGAGATTTAGGTTCGATAGGCTTGCCGGTTGCCGGGTCGATGGTGCGCTTTTCGCGTTTTTCTACCGTGATGCTCGTCGGCCCGGCAGTAATCTTGAACTCTGTGCGACGGTTGGCTTGGTGATCCGGCTCGGAACATTCCACACCGTTAGCACACTGATTCTTCAACTGTTTTTCGCCGTAGCCCTTGGCCACGATGCGGTCGGCAGAGATACCCTTGGCCACGATCCAGTTGGTGGCACTCTGGGCGCGTTTTTGCGAAAGCGTCTCGTTGTACTCGTCCTTGCCGCGCGAGTCGGTGTGCGAGGAGAGTTCGATCTTGATGTCTGGATATTTCAGCAGGATGTCAGTCAGGTACTGCAAGTCCGGTTCTGCATCGGGGCGGATATCCCACTTGTCGTAGTCGTACAGGATGTTATCCAGCACAATCGCCTCATCTTTTTTGATGATGACTTCCTCTTCGATGGGCTTGGCGCGGCGAAGGGTCAGTTTTTTCTGCACAGTCGTACTTTTTTTCACCCCTACGGTATTGAATTTGAGGGTGTCGGACTTGTAGCCTTCACGCACAGCGATGATGCGGTACGACTTCTCTGGCAGCAGCGTGAACGGAAACTCATTGGCTGCTGCGTTGGTCTTTTCCTCCACATTTTTCGGATTCTTGTCCGTCACATCCTGCACCGACACAGTACAGTTCAGCAGCGCAGGGTTCTCCTTCTCCTTCTGGGTTTTGTAGCGGAACGTAGTGGCCAACAGGTCCACCTTGATGCGCTCAATTTCCCACTGATAAATGTCGTCGCAGCAGGTTTTGCTCTTCAAGTTGTTGGGGCCGGGGCGATTGCTCACAAAAAAACCAGTCATGCCGTCAGCACTCTGGGTGTAGTACTGATCATCAAGCGGGCTATTGATGCCCATCGCGAGGGGCTTCGGTTCGCTCCACACCGAGCCATTCCATTGGCTCTCGTACACGTCGAGGCCACCCATGGAGGGCCGACCATTGCTGCTGAAATACAGTTTGCCGTCGCGGTAAAATGGGCTGGCTTCCTCGCCAGCCGTGTTCACCACCTCACCGAGGTTCACGGGCAGCCCGAACACGCCGTCGGTCTTTTTGGGCGCGTAGTAAATGTCAAATCCACCTTTGCCGCCCGGCATGGTGGCCACAAAAAACAGCACTTTTTCCCCAAACAACTCGCCTTCACAGGGGTGCTTAGCAATGAAATCACCGTTTGCACCCGCCACCTCGTTGGCCCCGCCCCAACCGTCGCTGCCTTTTATGGAGTAAAAAATCTTGCTCTCGGCCAAGGTCTGGCCCTTCTCGGCCAGTTTAGCGCGAGTGAAGTACATCGTCTTGCCGTCGGGCGTGATGCTCACGTTGCCCTGGTGCCAGCCTTCGCGGTTGATCTGCTCACCCAGCGGTTGCGGTGCGCCGAACTCGGTGCCGCTCTTCGTGGAGGAGTAAACTTTCGAGTACCAGTCGCCTTCCTTGCCGTCAAGCACCACCACTTCCGTGCCGTTCAGCGAAGCGTAGTAGAGTTCGCCGTTGCTGTAAGAAGGCGAACCTTCGGTCTGCGGGCTGTTGGCTTTTTTGCCGATGTTGCTGAGCAGCAAGTTGTCGGGCTGTTTGGCTTTTTGGCCCAGTTTGCAGCCCTCGATTTCGAGTTTGGCCGATTTTTTCAGCGCCTCATCAGCACCGTCGCTGATGTACTGCGTGAAGTTATCGATAGCATCCTGAAAGTTACCGTTCTGCTTCATGCTCATAGCGAGCCAGTAGCGCAGTTCGGTGTACTCGCCCTTGCGGTCGCGCAGCACGAGTTTGCTAAAGCCTTTTTCGGCTTTGGCGTAGTCGCGCAAGTCATAGTTCATCTTGGCGATTTTGGCGGCGATGGCCTTGTCCTTGCTGTCATCGTACACCTTTTCGTAACGATCGAGTGCCTCGTAGGGGTTTTCGTTGGCCTCGGCCTCCTGCGCCGCTTTCAGGTTGGCTTCTGGTGTGGAAGTATTGAGCGGTTGGGCCTGTGCCAAAGCGGCAGCGAACAGGGCGAAGTTTATGAGGGAAAAAAGTTTTTTCATATTGAACGGTGGATGGTAGAAGGTGGAGGGTGGAAAATTCGGCCTCACTGTCGTTTCAATTTTCGAGGGTAAAGTTCATTGCCCGCCTTATCGAGAGTCAGCACTTGGGCAGAAAGTTGACAAGTCGAGAACCGCACATAGGCAGAATAGCCTTCGCAGTTGGGCTTGTCAGCGCTGAACATAGAATCGCAATATTTCCCGCTGAGGCGCAGGTAACCATCTTTTGACCAGTATTTGCCCCGGATATGATCGATTCTATCAAATAGGCAAGGTTCGCCTGACACAACAATGTCTGTCCAAATGTGAAGGCTGAGGCGAAATGTGCTGTCGGCCAAAAACTCAATGGTGTAGTTAGTACCCCCAAACAAACCGCTCTGGTTGTACTCTTCCGTCCACTTGCCCACCAACGAGGGCGGCGGCGGCACGTCAGGTGTTTCGATGTCGGGTACCACATATGGCTCATCACCCTTTTTGCACTGAAAAAACAGCACAACAAGGCACAAGAACAGAGTGACCGAAAGCAGTTTGTATTTCATATTTTTACAGAAAACATAGGGCGAAACTGGTGTTTCGCCCTACAGAATCAATACCTCGGGCAAAGCACCTTTGGCTTCACCACAGCAGGCTTGTAAATCTTGATGATGTAGTACGCAGCCAACTCGAAACCGCCTCGGTAATTGCTGTACGCGTTGAGGTCAGAGATGTTCACATCGTAAGCAAGGCCCACCCGGAGGTTCTTGACTTTGGCACCCACGATGGGCGAAATCGCATCGCGAAGGCGGTAGCCAAGACCAAAAATGAGGGTAATGTCCTTCTCTGGGTTGAACAGATAGCCGAGCATGCTCTGCACCTGAATTTCATCATGGCCCGCCATGGTCTGGAACATGAACTGCGGCGTGAGCGTGAGCCGGTCGTTGAGTTGGATGGCAAACTGGCCGTGCGCGATGGAGCGGCGAGAAAGGTCGCTGCTCGTGCCGCCGCCCGAAGACGTGTCGTTCAGGATGTTGGCCTTCGGCGTGTTGATGTGGTACATCGCATAGCCGATGGTGGTCGTCATCCGCTTGTTGAGGCGCGACGACAGCACGATGCCCGCGTTCGCGTCTTTATACTGCTTCTTCTGGTTGTTTTGGTTGGCCAAAAATTCTCCGCTGGCACTCCCGCCGGGCTTGTAGTTGGCGGGGTCTTTAATGTATCCGTCCTCAAAACCGAATTTATCCCAGTCTGCACGGCTGTTCACTCCCCCCCACTGGAAGGAGGCCGACAGCACGTTGTTCCGTTTTTTATCGAGCGCGAGGTGGTAAGCACCGCCGATGAGGCTGGTGGTGCGGCGGAAATTGCCCGAACCCGCATTGTCGCGGGTGAAAGCGATGCCCAAGCCAATCCAGTCCTGCTTGCGGAAGCCCCTGAAAATTGGCGCATCGACGTACAGCGAAGGTGTACTGTACTGGTTTCCAGAGCCCAGCACACTGGCCCACTGCCCGCGATAGATACCGCCCAAACGCACGGTACCCTCAAACTTGCCGATGTAGGCGGGGTTGAGCATGCTCAGCGGAGCCATGTCGAATTGGGTGAAGTGGATGTCCTGCGCCACCAGCGCACGGAGGGAAAGGAAGAAAAGCGCAACGAGGCTGTGTAGTTTTCTACTGTGCATATTGTGTCAGTTATGAGTTGTCAGTTCTTGGTTGTGAGTTCTTAGCCGACTGCCCAAAGCAATCGCGGCGAAAAGTAGTGCATCGCTTTCAAATGCACTGCCAGATTTTGTGAATTGCCACGATTGAGACAAAACGGGCGGAAAAAGTGGGAGCAATACCATGACGCAGGCTGAGCTTGGAGCGTTGGGCGACGGGTGGGGGATAGAGGTAGAAACAAAAGAAAAAAGCGG
>JAYSUY010000488.1:0-1691 GCA_043718855.1 Saprospiraceae bacterium
GTTGCGGTGGGGCATGTAGTGGAAAATGGGTATCTCGTTGGTGGCGTACCACACCGAGGGCTGGGGCGTACGAAGGATGTGGGTCATCTCCGCGCTGAGGATACGCAGGAGATCGGCGGGCGAGCGGAACGCCTGATCCAGCGGCGGGTAGTAGAACGAGGCCCGGCCCGGTTTGTCCCGGTGTACGTAGCGGTCGAGCGAGATGTCGAAATGGTGGGCGATGAGCACTATCTCTTCGCTGCCCAGTTCGCTTTCTGCCCGGATTTTCTTGTACACCGTGCTGTCCGAAAGGCCCAAGAGTTGCCTGAGCGCGTAAGAGAACACTTGGCCGGGCGGCGTTTTGGCGGAGGCCTGCTCCATGAGCCATTTTTGGAAGGGCTTGTCCATTCAGGCAGGGATGTTTTGGTGAAAAACTTTTGTCGAAAATGGATAGGCTTGAGGCGATTTGCCGCCCAAACTGTCCATTCTCGACAACTCAGGGGCAAAGTAAGCCAAACTCTGTCGAAACTCGACAGTTTAGAAAAAACACCTGTCCAAACTCGACAAAACCCGATTTGACAAGGTGGTTTTTGTGCGGAAATATTTGTGGGACAAAAACGGAGCGGGGCTGGCCAGCAACTTCCGAAACCATTTTCTCACACACTAACTTTTCCCGCAATGAAACGAATCTTGTTTCTTTTCCTGCCCATCTTGGTTGTTTGCCAAGCTCTGGGACAATCGCCCTCCCTGCCCGTGCCGGCCGCGGGCATCAAATACCAGTTGAACTACACGGTGGAGGAGACCAACTTCCACAAAATGGCCGCTGGTACGTCCGTCACTTCGCTCAGCCCGATTGACATGGTCTATCTGCAACAGCACAAAACAGTGGAGCAGACACAAACCCTCATCGAAGACGACGGCGACCACTCCACAACCGTCACGGTGCTCAACCCCGAAGAGGCTTACTCCGAATGGCCGACCAAGATCGGACGGGTGGACATCAATGCCGCCGGGGTGCAGATATACCAACCCAACGGCAGCCTGTACAGTAGCATGCCCGCCGACTCTGCCAAACAAGCACAGTATGCAGAGATGAAGCAGCACTTTGCCGCCAACACGCCTCACATTATGTATGCCTTTCCTTCGATGCCTACCACTGTCGAAATCACTGATATTCAGGCCAATGGCGGCACGGTGCTAATGTTGGCGCAAGGGGCGTGGCAGATCAGCGCAGCAGGCACCTCAACGCTCTGGGAGCCTGCGCTCAATCGCATCACGCGCACTACATACGCCGGAGATGCAGTGCTGGAGAAGGACACCCGGCAGTATGCGATGAACAGCCACGGGGTCTTGGCTCCGCAGGTGGAGTTGCTCGAAATACCGGTGACCCGCCCATCGGGTGCCTGTATGCAGCAGGTGATCCGCAAGCAGTACAGCAACTATCAGGTCGCGCTGGCCCTCTCCGAACGCAGCAGCAGGGCAAGTCAGGGCGGAACCGCTACCTACCTTGCCCCCAACCCGGCTACCGATGAAACGGTGGTACGCTTGGGTGCCGAGGTGCGGGCAGGGTCTGCTCTCCGCGTCACAGACCTGACCGGGCGCACGGTGTTCGAGCAGCACGGTGTGCAGCCGATGACGGAGCAGCGCATCCCGCTTTCTGGTCTGCCCGCAGGTTTTTACTTGCTCCGTTTGGAAACCGATGACGGCCCGTT
>JAYSUY010000489.1:0-1690 GCA_043718855.1 Saprospiraceae bacterium
ATTGGGCTGAGTTGTAGTCCCAAGCGTCCTCCATTCGGTTGTATCCGTAGGAAAAACCCATACCTCGGCTTTCCTCCCAAGCGTGGTCTTCAAAATCCAAATCAGGCTGATACTCAGGTGTGTAGATACCGCCATGATGAAAACGCACACCGCTGCCCCAGCGGTCATTGAACACGATGGAGTCGCGCACTGCGCTCTCGTTGTAAGCTTTGGCAAGGAATTGTTGGGCCTGCCAAGTCTCCGCCGAAGCGTCCCAGTCGCCATCGGTCCAGAACACGAATGGGCGGTATTTTTCCAGCAACTCTTGGGCCTGTGGCAGGGCATGTTCGCGGGCGTAGCGGGCCGGGTCGACCTTCCAGAGCGGATTGAACCACTCGTAAAGCGAGAAGTACATGCCCGGTTTCACAGAAGTTTTGCGCAGTTCCGTGAAGAGGTCGCCCAGCAGGTCGCGGCGCGGGCCGCGCTCTGCAGAGTTCCAAGGGAAGCCCCAAGTTTTGCTGGCCTGGGCATTGGGCCAGAGGCAGAAGCCGTCGTGGTGCTTGGAGGTGAGCACGACATATTTCGCACCTGACCGCTCGAACAGTTGCGCCCACTCCTTCGGGTCGTAGAGTTGGGCTTTAAAGTCGTCGGCGAGGTCGTAGTAGGTGCGGTCGCCAAACTTTTTACGCTGATAATCAACGATTTTTCCATCATGGCCCTTCGTTTCAAGATTGAACTGATACCACTCCGCGTAGTTGCCTTTGGTGGTGTAGCCCGGAACGGAGTACATACCCCAGTGGATAAAAATGCCGAACTTGGCATCGAGCCACCACTGGGGCGTGGGGCGCGAATCAATCGAAGCCCAGTCGGGCCTGTAGGTTTTTTGGGAAAAAAGCGACTGCGTAAGGAGGCTCAGGAGCAGCAGTGTAAGGGCAAAAAAGGTACGATTCATGTGCAAGTTGGACTGGTGAACGGACTGGGCAAAAGTAGTTTTTCTGAACACCCAAAAAACAATTTTTCCCGTCAGGCTTGCACAACCCAGATGCCCGCCCTACGTTTGCACCGTCACAGTACACGATACACATGAACCGCACGAGCACATTTTATTTTGGCTTTTCTTTTTATTTTTTCTTTTTTGGAAGGAAAGAAAGGAACAGCCTGTGCGTGTCGGTTAAAACATAATTAACTGATCATCAACGCCGAATAGGGGGTTCCTGCCAACAGGGACCCCCTATTTTTTTGGCCTAGAGCAAACTGTTCTTGGAAGATGAAATTAAAAGAAGAAATGGGTGCTGAGGGAAGTATCACCCCCGCCCCCTCCGCGTCAACCCCACCCCCGGCCCCTCCCCTGAAAAGGAGGAGAGACCAGACGCACACTACGACATACACCGACACACACGTTGCGTCGCTTGCCTCGGCATATGTCTCGCCCCCCCTCCTTTTCAGGGGAGGGGCCGGGGGTGGGGTTGACGCGGAGGGGTCGGGGGTGGGGCCCCGCATCACCATCCAAGGCGTACCCGGTGCCTTCCACGAAATCGCCGCTCGGCAGTTTTTTGGGGAAAATATCCACGTCGTGCCGGCCCTGTCTTTCCCTGCCCTGTTTGAAAAAACCGCCGACCCCGAGCAAGCCGACGCAGCCATACTCGCCATCGAGAACAGCATCGCCGGGAGCATACTGGGCAACTACAAATTGCTGCAAGACAGCGACTTG
>JAYSUY010000490.1:0-4565 GCA_043718855.1 Saprospiraceae bacterium
CACCCATCCATGCTCGCCAACTCAGACCACGAGGCCGCCCGCCACTTTCCAAAAATAGCGCAAAAAATTCACCTTCACTGGGATGCATTGCCCCCCGTACTCGCCGCTTGGCGCAGCGCGGGCGAGCGCATCGTGTTCACCAACGGCTGCTTCGACCTGCTGCACTATGGCCACCTGCACTACCTCGCCGATGCCCGCGACCTCGCCGACCGCTTGGTGGTGGGGCTGAACAGCGCGGCTTCCGTCAGCAGGCTCAAGGGGCCGCACCGCCCCATCAACGACGAACTGACCCGCACCCACCTGCTCGCCGCCCTCCAGGTGGTAGACGCGGTAGTGGTGTTTGAGGACGACACGCCGCTGCGCCTCATCCAACTCGTGCAGCCCGACATCCTGGTGAAAGGCGGCGACTGGCAGCCCGAACAGATCGTCGGCTCCGACTTCGTGTTCGCCGCGGGCGGCCAAGTGCTGAGTCTGCCCTTCGTGACGGGCTACTCCACCACCAACATCGAGCAGAAGATTTTGCAGCGCGGGGGGTAACAATGGGACACGGATCAAGCAGATTAGAACGGTTTTTTTTGATTGCCATCGCACTAATCCGCCCCGTCTGTTTGATCCGTATCCCCATCGCAGTCTCGGTGGGCAAGTATGATTTTCTTCCAGACAAACAATTTTGGGGCATTCGTCCGTTCTATCCCGCTTTTTTATCTTTTTGTCGGTTATTGGAGACTTCGGTGTGGTCTTGCCGTCCATATTGCCCGCTCATTCACCCGCTCAAATCCATGTTCCACATCATTTCATTTGGAAGAATGCATTATCTTCTCACCCTCTACCATTTTTTTGAACTGGAAAAATCACTGTACAAGACCATGCAACACGAAGCAAAACAGGCGAAAGCCAACGAAATCGTCCGCAACCACGTCGGCTTCTCGCTCGGCGCAGCCCTCATCCCCTTCCCCGGAGCCGACCTGCTGGCTGTCACCACCGTACAACTCAACATGCTGAGGCAGTTGGCCAAACTCTATGACGTTGGCTTCATGGACATGCTCGGCAAAAACATCATCTCCGCTGTGGCGGGCAGCAGCGCGGCCCGCTTGGGTGCCAGCCTCGTGAAAGCCATCCCAGGTGTAGGCACCATCATCGGCGAACTGAGTATGCCCGCACTTTCCGGTGCATCCACCTACGCGCTGGGCAAGGTGGTGGCCTCGCACTTTCACCTCGGTGGCTCACTCGACAACCTCGACCTGCGCAACGCCCGGCGCGGCTACGAGACGGAGATGGAGGACGGCAAAAAAGTAGCCGATCAATTGGCCAAAAATCAACCCTCAGCCGCCTCACCCACCGACGAGGCGATGGACAAACTCAAAAAACTGGCTGAACTGAAAGCCGCTGGCATCATCACTGACGAAGAGTTCGCCCAACTGAAAACCAAACTGTTGTCGCAGATTTGAAACAAAGGTTGATGAGGTTGATAAAGTTTATGAGGTTGATAACGTGACGCATACCGCGACGGCGCTTCTATCAACCTCATCAACTTTATCAACCTCATCAACCTTCGCCAAATCACACCCTGTTTTTATGCAAAAATCGCTTGTAGCGCTCCTCTCTCTCTGTGCGCTTCTCATCCCAGCCCTCGCCGCTCAACAGCCCAAGCCGACGGCCCCGTCAGCCAAAACCACCGCCACCCCAGCGAAGCCCGACCCGCTCACTTCCAAATCCGGGTTCAGCACTGAATCCGCTGATGGCACTGACGCACAAGCATTTATGCCCAAGCCGGTGGATACCACCACCGCGCCCACTGTCATTACCTTCGGCTCCTGCAACAAACTGCAAATGCCCCAGACGATGTGGCCCGGCATCGCTTCCAACAACCCCGACCTCTGGATTTGGCTCGGCGACATCATCTACGCCGATACTACCGACCTGAAGGCCCTGGCCGCCCACTACCGACGGCTGAAAACCAACCCAGAGTACAAAAAACTACGCGCCAAAACCCAGATCGTAGGCGTGTACGACGACCACGACTACGGCGTGAACGACGGCTGCAAGGATTACCCGAACAAAAAAGGCGCGAAGAAATGCCTCATGGATTTCCTCGACATACCGCTCAACAGCCCGGTGCGCAAGCGCGAGGGCGCGTACCAATCTTATACTTTTGGCAAGGGCGGACAGCGCATCCGGGTCATCGTGATGGATACCCGCTACTTCCGCGATACGCTCGCACCCGACCCCAGCAAAAAGAAACGCTACTTGCCCAACACCGAGGGCGATATGCTGGGCGAGGCGCAGTGGAAGTGGCTCGAACGCGAGTTGAAAACCAGCCCAGCCAACCTCAACATCCTGTGTTCCAGTGTACAAGTGATTGCCGATGAGCATGGTTACGAGAAGTGGGGCAACTTCCCCAACGCCCGCAAGCGCTTGCTTTCGCTCATCGCCAGCACCAAACCCAAAAATCTGCTCATCCTCTCCGGCGACCGCCACATGGCGGAGATTTCCAAAATGGAGTTGCAGGGGTTGCCCTACCCGCTCTACGATTTCACCTCCAGCGGCCTCACCCACATCCGCAGCGGCCTCACGGAGACCAACCACCTACGCGTGGGCGACATGATTTTGAAAAAGAATTTCGGGATGTTGAAAATCCGTTGGGAAGGCGAGCGGCCTGTGGTGACCATGCAAGTGCGCGGTCATGCCAACGAACTGTTTCAGGAAATGGTGGCGCGGTACTGAGTGCGGCCGACCCCGCCCCCTCCTCCGCCTCGGCGGAGGAGGGGGCGGGGCGGGGTTACCGCCAACGATTTTCAAACACAGCCATTTCTCCAAACCCCGCTCCAGATTCGATGTTCCGAAGGAGGCAGCTTACCTTTGACGCTGATTTCCACAACATCTATGAGTGACCAGATCCACCACGAATGCGGCATAGCGGTAGTGCGCTTGCTGAAACCGCTCGATTTTTACCAAAAAAAGTACGGCACCCCCTTCTACGGCGTACAAAAACTGCAACTTTTGATGCAGAAAATGCGCAACCGGGGCCAAGACGGGGCGGGCATGGCCACCATCAAACTCAACCCCAAGCCGGGCACGCGCTACATCAGTCACAAGCGCAGCAACGCCCAAAACTACCTCACCGACCTCTTCGACATGGTGTGGGGCCGCATCAACCAACTCCCCGACCCGCAGCGCCACGACACGGCTTGGCTGAAAGAAAATGCGCCCTACGCCGGCGAAGTCCTCATGGGACACCTGCGCTATGGCACGCACGGCGACAACAGCATTGAGCAGGTACACCCCTTCCACCGCAAAAGCAACTGGATTTCCCGCAACCTCCTCATCGCGGGTAATTTCAACATGACCAACGTGGACGAGTTGTTTCAAGAGTTGGTGGAACTCGGCCAGTACCCCAAAGAAAAAAGTGATACGGTGACGGTTTTGGAAAAGATCGGCCACTTCCTCGACGACGAGGTGCAGCGCCTCCACACTTGGTACAAGCCCGACGGCAACTCCAACCAGGACATCAACCAACTCATTTTTGAAAGCCTCGATGTCCAGCGATTGCTGCGCCGGGCTACGAAAAAATTTGATGGCGGCTACGTCCTCGGCGGCCTCATCGGGCATGGCGATGCGTTCCTGATGCGCGACCCCAACGGCATCCGCCCTGCTTACTGGCACATGGACGACGAGATCGTGGTCGGGGCTTCCGAGCGGCCCGCCATCCAGTCGGTGTTCAACGTGCGCTACCGCGATATGCGCGAACTCCAACCCGGCCATGCCCTCATCATCAAGCAAAGCGGCAAGGTGAGCGAACTGCCGTTCATAGAGCCTCGCGAGCGCCGCGCTTGCTCCTTCGAGCGCATCTACTTCAGCCGGGGCAACGACCGCGAAATCTATCAGGAGCGCAAACAACTCGGTGCCCAACTCGCCCGCCCGGTGCTTGATGCGGTCAATTTCGACATTGAGCACACCGTTTTTTCCTACATCCCCAACACCGCAGAAGCCGCTTTTTACGGCCTCATGGAGGGACTTGATCGCGAGATAAACGCTTGGAAACAGGAGCAGATACTCGCGCTCGGCACAGACATCAGCCCAGAAAAACTGGCCGCTATCATCAATGTGCGGCCCCGTGTGGAGAAATTAGTACACAAAGACGACAAGAACCGCACCTTCATCGCTGACACCAAAGCCCGCAACAGCATGGTGAGCCATGTGTACGATGTGACCTACGGCATCTGTCAGGACGATGTGGACACGCTCGTGCTGCTTGACGACTCCATCGTGCGTGGCACTACCTTGCGTGATAGCATTGTGAGCATCACCGCCCGCTTGCGGCCCAAGCGGATCATCATCCTGAGCAGTGCGCCGCAGATTCGATTTCCCGATTGCTACGGCATTGACATGAGCAAAATGAAGGATTTTGTGGCTTTCCAAGCACTCGTGGCACTGCTCCGCGAGTCGGGCCGCGATGAGCTGCTGCAAAAAACTTACGAACGCTGCAAAGCCAGCGAGCACCTGCCGGTGGAGATGGTGAAAAACGAGGTGATCGAACTCTACGACCTGTTTGAGTATGAGGCTGT
>JAYSUY010000050.1:0-6664 GCA_043718855.1 Saprospiraceae bacterium
GTTTTGTAGCCAGGCACAGGCACTTTTTTTGCAACCTCTAGAGTCTGTGACTGTAACGCAGTAATTGCCACTCCTCAAATTTTCAATATCTGCCGAGCCATTGGTTCCATTGCTCCATTTGTAGGAATACGGCGGTGTACCCCACTGCGCTGTCACAGCCATTTGACCGATAGTTTCACAGTTGGGAATGGTTTGTAGATTTATTGTCATCGGCTTCACCCCAAAACATCCCGTCACCGTTGCCCCACAAATCACATCCGTTACCGTGACGCAGTAGGTCCCTGCACCCAAGCCGCCCCGGTTCAGTGTGTTGACAAAAATATTGTCGTTCCATCTGACAGTGTAATTTGAACTGCCTGTGACGGCCACATCAATCTTGCCATTGTTGGTGCCCGGGCAGTTGTGTACAACCTGACCGCTCAATGTGATCTGTGGTGTAGGCATACCCGGTATTTCGTAGCACTCCGAAAACTCGCAGTCCCCCTCACTGGAGGTGAATGTAGCACAGATCGGCCCGACAGGAAGCCCAGTCAACTCTACATCGTCTCCCACAGGTATGCCATAGAACTCCTCGCCATTGTCAAAAACCACATCGTAAGTAGAAGTGTTGCCATTGGCAGGGGCACCTATGAGTAGTGTGAGTATGCCGTTGTTTTGGCTACCGCAGGAGGGCGAGGTGCCGAGCAAAATAGTGGGCATATTGGCTGGGCGCAGGTTATGGGTACTGGTGCCTGTGCAGCCCCGTGAGTCGGTACCCACCAACGTGTAGATGCCGCCGGGCAGGTTGGATATGCGCTGCTGGAAGTCGGGGAATAACTTGTCGCCCGCCTCGTTTTCCCAATGGTAAGTGTACGGCGGCAGCCCGCCCGATGGGTTGCCGTAGTTCAACACGCGGATAGAACCATCCGAAGTGCTACAGCCGCTGGGCGGATACAAGTTCGGGACAGTGCTGAGCGAGATGGTAAAGCAACTGTTGAGCGTGACCGTCTGGACCGCCGAGCAATGGAAGAAATCGGTCACGGTAACGGTGTACTGCCCGGCAGGCAAGCCGAAGATGGTCGCGGCAGTGCTGCTCGTGTTCCACATGAACTCAAAAGGCTCGGTGCCACCATTGGGCGTTGCCGTGATGCTGCCGTTGGATTGTCCGGCACTTGGGTGGGAGGCTGTGGTGGTGGCTTGGAGGGTGCAGTTCTTGATTTCTATGCAGTCATAGAATTTACAGCAGCCCTGTGTGACGACCACACAGTACAACCCGGCCGCCAGCCCAGATACGTCCTCCGTAGTGGCAATCAGGTTGTCGGATGCATCGTACCACTTGAAGGTCAGATCGGGAAAGTCACCGTTGATTTTGAGGTTGATCGCGCCCGTAGCGGCTTGCGGGGTAGAGTAGGTGATGTCGTAATCGACTTCGCGGGAGGTCAGGCAGTCGCCGCCGGGCGGGTTGGACTCAGCACAGTCCTGTACTTTGAATTTGTGTACCCAGTCTTGCCCATTGGGCGGTCCAGCACTCCATGAATTAGCCCCGGCCCCGATGCGGTATGGCACGGTGAAGTCATTGGCTGCCGGTTCGTAGCAATCTGCTGGCACGGGCAGGTTGAGCAGTATGTTGCCTTGGCCGGAGTTGCCATGCAAGTCCCTCCCTTCAAACACGACACTGTAGCACACATCCTTGGTCATCGTAAACGGCCCGTTGAAAGTAATTTTCCATTTCTGATGCCCCCAGCTGTCTGGGTCATTTGAGTCATTCACCACCGTGCCTTCGCGCATGGTATTGTCAACACCTACGATTTTGGCTTGCAAAAAGTCCATCGGCTCGCTGGCAGTGGCGTACACTACGATGCGTTGAGGAGTATTGGAAGAAGAGGCCTTGCAAGAGGCTGCTTCCAGTCGCAAGGCTCCATTGGCGACACCATTTCTGTTGCTCCACTCGCGGTGATAAATCTGCTCAGATGGGCTGTTGGCATACTCAAAATAGATGCCTGCCCGGCGGATGAAGGGTTTGAAGTTGTCGAGATCAAAGTTAATGGCGTTAGCCAGTTCCGTAGTCTCTCCATCAATATCGATCACTCGCGATTTCATCTCGTAATCCCCATCTGCATAGCGAGAATCCCAGGGAAATCGGGCCAAGTCCAAGGCTTTTCCTGCTTGATGATCTTTCTTGATGCGAAGGTAAAAGTCAGGAAAAAGGTAGTAGTCGTGTGGGTGGCCGGTGCCAACTGCGTAGGAGTCGTTGCCGAAACCACCCATGTTGTCTCCAGAAGTACGGTATGCAAATGGTATGATCCCCATTTCTGGTTGACTTAGCCCTCCATATAATCCTCTATTGACAACCATTCGATCAGGGCTGATCTTCTCACTGCCCTGCGGGTCAATGCTAAACCGAGAGGTGTAGTCTTTGCCTTTGATGAAATCAAAACCCGTATTTTCCTTGTGGCGAATGAGGATGTCGATTTTGTCCTCGTCCATTACTACGTTGGTATACCGATCGGGGTCTTCTTCCACGGCGGTTGCGCCCGTCATACCCACCTCTACTTCAAGCACGTTCCGAGTATCTGCATCGTAGGTTGGCGTGATCGTTCCCCATGCGTTGCCACCCCTGCCCTCATCACAAGTGTTGCCAGAAAAGTCAACATTGTCGCGTTTCCGGAGTCGTTGTGGCAGGGTATTCGTGGGGTGATCGCTGGCATGGACAAAGTTCCATGCGTCAATGGATTCGGTAGTGGAGCCATCGTTCGTACCACTTTCCAAACAAGAAAGATGCAGGTGAACGCTGCTTGCTCCTGAGTCTCCGATGGGTGCAATAAATTGCCCTCTCACTACGGCTCTTGTGGTGATGTAATTCTGGTTGTTCCATCTTAATGTTTCACCGTTGTATTGAGCAATTGCATTACCAGTGATCAAATTCAGGATAGCATAATGCCCAGTTAGCACATTGTTCAGTTTGGTAGGAGCCAAAACAAATGCGCCAGAACGCATACCATCATCAACTCCCGCCCCACTAAATATATGCAAATAGGCATACGTTTGTCCATCATCACCCCTAACTACGATTCTTTTCAAGCCGGCAAGTCCATTAATCAAAATAACGACCCCAGTATTAACTGAGGCTATGGCATCACCTGCTTTCCCACCATCCGGGCAAAAATCAATGCCCCTGTGAAACCGGGTACCGCCCGCTACCCGCATCCCGTAATCGCTCTGGATATGGCGCGTTTGGTAGGTCGCTCTTACATACGAAGGGGTCCCATTGTTGTTGCTGTAAATTCCATAATCAGTGGTTACAGTCTGGCCCATGCTTGAAAAGGCTGCGAAGCACAGGAAAAAGATTGTTATGAGTATTTTTTTCATGTTTTCTAAGTTTTGAAAATATGATGCCCTTCAAATGCCAAGACATCTGTGGTTAGTGAACAAAAAATGGAAAATGAAGCGGTCTTGTCCTTAAAAAGGGGTTTGAGTGTAAGTACTCAGATCAGGATTGCTAAAGCCCCGGTCATTAGACAGGTATTTTTTAGAGTAGGTGATTCGACGGTATGGGTCTATGAGTACATGCAGCCGATACTGATCTAAAAAATCAAAATGGAAATACTTCCCCTCTAAAAAAGCCATCCCATTCGAAGAGGCGAAGTCGGGAAAATCTATCGGGATACAATATTTCTTATTTTCCTTTAAGTCAATTAGCATGTAAGGCTTTCGGGCCTGTTCCCATTCATATCCAAGTATAGTTTTATAATTCTCCATTAAAAGAAATCGAGCATCGTCAGACAAGAGTATTCTTTTTGCATCTTCATTTTCCTCAACCCGCGCAATCTGCTCACCCTTAACATTGAATACTTTCACCACTGTCTTGCTGAAAAGTAGGCTTTCAGCGATGGAGTCAACCGCCCAGATAGTTGATTTTTGTGTCATAAACTGGAATCCACCATTGGGTATATCGGGCATGAAACCATGCAGATGGGTGGCTACTCCAAAGGTTTTGAGTTGATGCGCTTGCTCAAGCACCCTTTGTGGGAAGAGAGGGGCGTTTCCCTTTGACAAGGCTTTACTCCTATCTCCCAATTTTAAGTTGCCCAAGGTATAATCTTTTGGCCCTTGCTCCCCTTCTGGCTTAGGCAAGACCGGGAAAGGCAGATTTTCAAACTCGTCCTTTGCAGTAATTTCTTGCTCCGTCAGGCGCTTGACCACTTTGCCTTTCTTGTCGTAAAAAGCGTAGTAGTACCCTTCTGTGGCACTATCCCATTCAGAAGCAATGTAGGCCTTGTTGGGCCTGACAAGCAGCTGACTTGGTACCTGCTCCTTAGTCGTGTCCACGACAACCGCAGTTTTGTTTTGGGGCTGCTCCTTCGGCTCTTGCCCGCTGCACCCCACACTCCAGTGCAGCAGCACCAGCACAAGCAGCGTAATTTTGGGCATGACCTGCTCAGGCCATGCAAATCGTTGATTTTGCATAGGTAAATATTGGTTTGAAAAGTGAAAAAAGAGTGAGTGTTTGTGTGCGTTACTTAAAATGGATTGAACTCCAATGTACGGCCAGCGTATCGCCTCTCCCAAAATCAACGCCGTACTCAAAATCTGTATCTAAGAAGATCAGCAAGTCCTGCATTACGCCATGTGTTGAGTAAATCGTTCTGAGCGGCGCATACTTCTGCTCAAAAGGCCCAAAAGGGCGGTAAGTATGATAAAACCATACAGGAGTCAATGAGAGGTACTGCCCATCAATATTGCCCAGCGTCAGCACGAGCGGCTGGCCCAGCAGCGTCCAATCCACCGTAATGGCACTGGTCGAATTTTCATCTTTTTTGGTGTATCCGACGGTGGTGTCCAATTGGGGTATGCCGAGCGACCCGTCACTAAAAAGGCGCACCCTGGAATTGTCCAAAAACTCCATGCCCGTGAAATCCAATTGCGTTTCGCCCAGATCGGTGTACGCTGCCGTGCTGTCGAGGAAAATGCCAAAACTGCCCGCTTGCTCCCGCGTCAACTCCACCAATTTGCCGTCCTCGTTTCGCCGGTGCAGTTTCGTGTACCGGTCAAGGAGTTCGGTGAAATTGAATGTTTTAGGGAAATCCAATGAGCGGTCTACATCATAGTCAACACGACACGATGCCCAGAGAATGGCACAAAACAGAATAGGTAGGAAAAGGGCGCGAAAAAATCGCTGCCCCAAAAGAGGGAGGCAAAGTTGTTTCATTGAAGATGACCAGTTTAGGTTGAAAAGGTGAATTGATCTACACAACGCTATTGCTCCGAGTACCACCACCCGGAGTAGTTCAGCAGCACCGTATCGCCGGGCTGCAGGTTCCAACGGGTGCGCTGAGCAGCGATGACTGCGGCGGGGTTGCCGTCGTCACAGATGTTCTCGATGTGAAAAGAGGAGTAATCTGTTTCGCCGGATACGGCATCGAAGTAGGAGTTCTGCGTGGTCTGCAAGCAGAGGCTGAGTGCTTTTTTGTCCTTGTCCCACAGGTAGCGGTAAGGTTCTACCTGAGTACCACCAAAATCGAACTGAACTTCGTTGCCCACTACTTTGTACGCCACCACCGTATCGGACGGCACAATGGCTAAGGCCGGGAAGAAGGACACGCGAATCCGGGCCTCGTCAAGCAGTTCGACTTTTTCGATCTCAAACTCCCAAGACTCGATGTCCAATTCCTCTTGGAGGTAGGAGTCAACGAATTTGTAGGTCCCAGAGGGCGCAATCTCATTGGAGGCCGTCGCCGTCAGTACATAAATCTTGGAGGCGTGGAAGTCTAATTTTTGGTACTTGAACAGGAGGGGGTATTGCTCGGTATCTACCGGAGGGTCGTCGGTGGGCTTACAGGAAACCCATAACACGGCAAAAAACAGCAGGAACAAAAAAGGGAAGGGTAGCGCACGGAGTGCCGAAGGGCAAAGTCGTTTCATCGGAGGCATCTAATTTGAAAAGGTGAATTGATTTGGTCAGTGTTTGTCGAACAAAAATAGTCACTCTACCTTTACCCGATTGAAAATCATCTTAATTTTTTCCTCATAAAATTATTAGCACGATATGGACGAAAATTCCCAATCTTATTTCATCGGCGCCAACCTGCGCCGCGCCCGCGATGCAAAGGGCTGGAGTCAAGAGGTTTTTGCTCCGATGGCGGGTATGTCGCAAGCCAACGTCAGCAACATTGAGTCGAATAAGCAGCGGGTTGGATGGGAGACCATCACGTTGATGGCAGAAAAACTGAGCGTTAGCCCGGAATCATTGGCAGGGCTGGATGCCAGCGTAACGGTGAACGTAGAGATATTAAACGGGATGGCCAGCGGTAACCACAATGTAGTCCATAACAACCCACAAAGTTCAGGTGACTTGATAGCCCTCAAAGAACACATCGCCTCCTTACGAGAAGAGAACCGCTTTTTGCGCCAGCAGTTGGAGACGGTTGCGGCGCAAGTACAGACGCTGTTGTTGCGTTTGGGCGAGTAAATACCAAGCGATTCAAAGCACCTTGGCTTTTCAGCGACCTCTGTTGTTTCCGGCCCGCAAAAGAAAAGCCGATAACTGCGTATCCAGTGACGCATCCGGCAGGTGACGTACCAGTAAGCGGCCACATTTTCTGCTCTATTTCGTTCTTCATCGGTTAAAATGTCCCGCATTGCGCCCTCCTCATGCCTCAAAAATTTGTCTCGCCTACTGGTACGT
>JAYSUY010000491.1:0-1690 GCA_043718855.1 Saprospiraceae bacterium
AACTACTACATCAGCCAGGGCAATTATGAGTACGACGGGGTCACGTTTCCGGGCACAGACATCATCAACGGCTTCGACAGCCTCGATTTTGACACGAAACTCGACACGCTGAACGATATTTTTCAGTTCAAAAAAACGCCACAAAGTTTCAGCACCCAACTGCCCGCCCGCTACTACCTCGGCGCACAGTTTAAACTCACCCAACGCTGGCAGCTCGGCCTCAGCGCCCTGATACAGGATATGCCTGACCGCCAAAACGTGGCCGTAGGTGCCAGTCTGCGCTGGCAACCTGTGCGCTGGGTGTCGCTCGGCGCGATGTACAGCCTCAACGACCGCTCGGCAGCCAACCTCGGTTTCCACGCCGCGCTGAAAGTTGGCCCGGGCCAACTGTACTTCACTTCCGACAACTTGCTGAATGCTTTTTCAGTAAAAAACTCGTCGGCGGTGAACTTGCGAGCGGGAGCGGCAGTGGTTTTTTAGAAAAATGGAGTGCCTCGAATACCCGGATACAAATGTCTCGCCAAGGTGCATTATAGACAAGGTTTCTCGCAAAGGCGCACCTAAACAAAGTTTCTCGCAAAGGCGCAGAGGCGCAAAGGTTTGGCTCTAAATACTTTGCGCCTCTGCGAGAAAACCTAAACTTGTTTTCTGAAATATCATGTCCAACTGGCAAATCAAGGTTTCGCTTTTCCTCAACTACTTCGTGTTCGCCATCCTGCTCAACAGCGTCGGCACGGTCATCCTGCAAGTACAGGGAAACTACGGCGTTTCTGAGGGTTCGGCCAGTGTGCTGGAAGCATTTAAAGACCTGAGCATCGCTGGGGCCTCGTTTTTACTGGCCTCCTACATCACACGCATCGGCTACAAAAATGCCATGCTCATTGCGCTTGGTTTGGTGGCGGCGGGCTGCTTGGTCATGCCCTCGATGCCCGGTTTTACGATGACCAAACTGCTGTTTGCCATCACGGGGGTCAGTTTCGCGCTCATCAAAATGTCGGTGTACGCCACCATCGGCCTCGTGACTACCGACAAGCGGGAACACGCCAGTTTCATGAACTTCATTGAGTCGTTTTTCATGGTGGGCATCCTCACGGGCTACTTCATTTTCAGCGCATTTGTGGACGATGCGCAGCCACAAAGCACGGCTTGGCTCCGGGTGTACTACTGGCTGGCGGCCATCGCGGCGGCGGCCTTCGTGCTGCTCTGGACTGCTCGGCTCGATGAATCGGCTGTGAAGCCGCCCGTGCAACAGCCACTGAGCGAGGCATTTGTAGAAATGTTTCGGCTGGCGGTGGTACCTGTGTGTTGGTGTTTGTGGCCTCAGCATTTATCTATGTACTCATTGAGCAGAGCATCATGAGTTGGCTGCCCACGTTCAACAGCAAGGTGCTAAACTTGCCCATCACGCTGAGCATTCAGATGGCGAGCATACTGGCGGCTTCTACCGCAGTCGGGCGGTTTTTGGCGGGCATTGTGCTGAGGCGGGTGCATTGGTACTGGGTGCTGATGGGCTGTCTGCTCTGTGCGGGCGCACTGGTGCTGGTGGCCATTCCGCTGGCGCAAGGCGCAGCCGGGCGTACGGTGACGGGCTGGGGCGATGCGCCGCTGGGCGCGTTCGTGTTTCCGCTCATCGGGCTGTTCATCGCGCCGATTTACCCGGCCATCAACTCGGTGATCCTCAGCACCTTGC
>JAYSUY010000492.1:0-13463 GCA_043718855.1 Saprospiraceae bacterium
TTTTCAAAATGTCTTCGTAGTTCATCAATTCTTTGTTTTTCTCCCCGCACATGCAGGAGCGTCAATTTAAATACTTTTTCCTCATAAGGTCTATTGAAGTGACCGACATTCTCATCGCGGCCACTGCCATCACTAACAACCTTCCTGTCAAGACTTTGAACACCCGCCACTTCGAGCGGGTCATCGGCTTGGATTTGGTGTGAACTGCCCCTCACCCCACCCTCGGCGCCAGCAACTTGTACAGCACCGGCGTCACGATCCGCGACAGCAAAGTGCTGGAAATCAGCCCCCCGATCAGCACGTACGCCAGCGGCGAGTACAGCGGGTTCTCCTCCACCGCGATGGGCATGAGGCCGCCGATGGCCGTGAGCGACGTGAGCAAAATCGGCACGAAGCGAATCTCGCCGGCCTCCTGGATGGCCTCGTCGAGGCCGCGCCCTTCGGCCCGCAGTTGGTTGGTGAAATCCACCAGCAGGATGGAATTTTTCACTTCGATGCCCATGAGCGCGATGAGGCCCACCACCACCGTGAACGAGAACGGGTAGCCCGTAGCCAGCAGCATCAGGATGGCCCCGATGATGCCCAGCGGGATGACCGACAACACGATGATGGTGCTTCGGAAGGTTTTAAATTCTAAAATCAGCACCGCCAGCAGACCAAAAATGGTGAGCAGGACGATGGGGCCGAGGCCGCTGAACGAGCGCTCGGCAGTCTCCACTTCGCCAGCCATTTTGTAGGAGTACCCTCGCGGAAATTTCATGGCGGCCAATTTTTCTCCCACCTCGCTGTTGATTTTTGTGGCGTAAAAACCGCTCTTCACGAAGGCCGTCACTGCTGACATCCGGTCCTTGTCGTAGTGCGGGATGAAGTTGGGCGACGGCTTGAACCGCAGATCTGCCACTTGGCTAAGCGGTATGGCCGTGCCGAGTACGTTATTGATGTACAGGTTGTTAAGTGCGTCGAGTGTAGAGAAAGTGGTGGTTTTGGGCAGCGTCACCGTCAGGTTGTAGTCCTCTCCGTCGGCCTTCGCGCTGAACGAGCCGAGGTTCAGCCCGGCGATGGCGAGCCGCACCATGCGGTCGATTTCAGCGACCTGAATGCCCAGCGTGGCGGCTTTGTCCTTGTTGATCACCACCTGCAAATCGGTCTTCACTGTCGAGATGGGGTTGTCCACGTACATCGTGCCTTCGGTTTCGAGCAGCAGGTTTTCCACCTGACCGGCCACGCGCCGTAGGGTGTCCAAATTTTCTCCAAAAACCCGGATGGCTACGGGCGCCTCCACGGGCGGGCCTTGCTCGAAATCTTTGACGTTGATGACCGCGCCCGGCACGTTTTTGAATTTTTCGCGCAGTTCGTCGAGGAAAGCCAGTTTCACGGGCGGCGGCGTTTTTTCCTGCAACTGCACGAACAACTGCGCGTAGTCGCTGGCCTCGCTTTCCCGGATCACGTTGTAGTACACCCTCGGATTGCCCCTGCCCACGTTGCTGGCGTACCACGTCACCTGGGCTTTCCCGCCCCCGTATTTTGACACCGGCTCCACCGAATCGGGCAGCATCTGGTGCTGGCGAAACTCCGGCGCGACGTACTCGTGCAGCACAGAGTCAACGAGTCGTGTCACCCGGTCGGTCTCTGCCAAACTGGTGCCGGGGGCGGTTTCTACGTCAATGTAAAACATGGGCCGCTCGCTGGCCGGGAATACCGCGAAGCCCGCTCGGCCAGCCAGCGCCAAGGCCCCGGCGAAGATGAGTACGGCCACGAGCATGGTCGTTTTGGGCCAGCCCAGCGCGAGGTGCAGCAGCCGGGCGTAGGAGCCGGAGATGAGCCACTTCATGCCCCGCATGAAAATATTGCCGCGCGGGTCGTGGTGCTCGGCCAGTACGCGGCTGCTTAAAAACGGGATGATGGTGAGCGACACGAACAGCGACGCGAGCACGGTGGTGACCACCGCCATCGGCAGGGAGCGGATGAAATCGCCCGACGCATCGGGCAAAAACAAGAGCGGCAGGAAGGCCAGCACGAGCGTGGCGGTACAGCCCAGCACGGCAAGGCCGATTTGTTTGGTGGCGAGTATGGCCGCGTCTCGTCGACTGTAACCGTTTCGAAGCCAGCGTTCTATGTTTTCCACCACCACGATACTGTCGTCCACCAAGATGCCCAGCGAGATGATGAAACCAACGATGCTGAGTTGGTTGAGCGAGTAGCCCAACTGGTCCATGGCGAACACGCCGAGCGAGATGCTGAGCGGGATGGATACCATGACGACGAGCGCGGCCCGCCAGCCGAGCGGCACGAGCGTGAGCAGCACGAGCAGGATGGCGATGCCGAAATCTTTGGCGAAGCGGGTGAGCCGCTTGCGCACCGAGTCGTTTTGATCAAAAACCTTGACGTAGTCCATGCTCTGCGGCAGCGCGGTGCGCCACTCCGCCACTTTACGCTCCACCGCGTCGCCCACGTCAAAGATGTTCTGCTCGTCCTTCATGCTCACCGTGACCCACACGCAGCGGGTGCCGTTGATGCGGGCCAAGTGGCGCGGCTCCTCGTAGGCCCACTGCACGTCGGCAAGGTCTTTCAGGTACAAAATGCGCCCGTTCGCGCCGTTCACGACGGTGTTGCGGATTTCCTCGATGCTCTGGTAGTCGCCGCTCGTCTCCACGTTGAACGTGCGGTCGCCCGCCGTGACGGAGCCACCAGGTATGCTCACGTTTTCGCTCTGCAAAGCGCCCAATACGCGGCTGGCAGCGACGTTCTCGGAGGCCATTTTCGGCAAATTCAAACTGATGCGCACCTCGCGCTTGGGGTAGCCCCAAGTGTTGGCGGCCTTCACGCCGGGCAGCCGCTCCACGCTTTCTTCGAGCCGCTCGGCCTCACGGCGCAGCTCGGCCCAAGAGGCGTTTTCGGACACGACCGCGCCCTGCAAAATCGCCACATCTGCCGATGAAAAGCGTTGAACCTGAATGCGGTAGATGTCCTGGGGCAGTTCGGGTCGCAGGGCGTTGACCTCACGGACGACCTCCTCGTATTTCTTCTCGGTGTCCTCTCCATGCAGGAATTCGATGGTGAGCAGCATGATGCCGTTGAAAGAAAATGACCGCATCCGGTCGATGTTTTCCAGTGCGCCAAGACGGGCTTCCACCTTGTCGGTGATTTTACTCTCGATCTCCGCTGGGCCTGCGCCGGGGTACACCATGACGATGTTGTAGCCAGGTGGGGAAAACTTGGGGTCTTCGGCGCGGGGCATATTCATCAGGGAACCCACACCCAGCGCCATGACGAAGCAGAACAGGATGAAGGTGAACTGGGAGTTGCGGACGGAGAATTCGGCGATTTTCATGGCAAGTATGTATTCCGGAACTCCATTCCGGATGTGTTTAGTTGGCGAACCCTCTGAGATGCCCTGAGCGTAGGGCATATCCGAGCGATAATATCCTCAAAGAAACCCCGCCCCGTTTCGCCGCAAAAGCAAAAAGCGGTGGACGGTAGAATACAGAGCATGAACGGTAGCCCCTCCTTCGTCAAAACTATGGCGGGTAAAAATGACCCATTTCCCAATGACGAAATGCCCCCTTTACTTCCGCCGCCTCCCGTTTTCATACACCCATACCTGTGCGATGGAGGTAGGTTTGAAGCCCGCTACCTCTTTGTCCCACTTGTAGATCGTCGTGTTGCTGAAAATATCTACCGTGCCGATGCGCCGATATTTTGGGTTGTCAAATACCGAGGGGCTGAGGCGATTCATCAGTTGATTGCCACGTTTCAAATCAGTGACTTGCCACGAGGTGCCACCAGTGAACACGACTACAAACCTCGGCTCTCGTTCGGCTACCGATACGAACAGTTCGTTCTGAAATTTTTCGTTGTAGGCCTGCCCATCCAGCAGGTGGTAAGGGAAAATATGGCCGGTCACTGAGGGCAGACCACTGCTCACTAAGAGTTCAGGCTCGGCACCGAACACCAATATCTCATCGCCCGGTTGACTACGCTTTTTGATCTCTGCACCGATGACAGCGCACTCTGGGAAAGGGTTGGCAGTGTAGGTTTTGCGCAATATTTGTGTGTGGTCATCAGCGAAGTAGTAGGTGGCTTTGGAGCCGATTGCCCACAGCAGAGCAATCAGCAGTACCGCAGTCATAGCATTGACGATCAGTGTATTACCTGACAGATGGCGACCAGCCAGCGCAGCCAGCAATGCTATGCCGGGCAGCATCAGCACCCAGTAGTGCGGGTAGTATGCCGAACCCATCAGCACCCCGCCGAAGGCCAGCACAGGCAAGGCCGAGGCAAATATTTTTCGGGAAATACCCCAGCCTCCACGCCACACGGCCACCAGCCCCAGTGCAGCCAACGCCCACAGTACCCACTGGCCCTGCAGCACAAAACTCGACATGGTAACGAACAACTCCGCCTTCTCGCCCGGTTCGAACACCTTGCCGAGATTACTGGGCAATTCGTAGGTCCAAAACCAGAACGCCTCGCCCCGCCCTACGGCCATCATGTAAGCCAGCACCAGCAGATAGGGCAACACCGAGCCAATCGTCAGCCACAGTACAGACAGTGCCGCTGACCGCCAGCCGATGCCATGTTCGCGCAGCGCAACCCACAGATACAAGGCTGCGAAAGGCATGAAAAACAGGGCCTGCTGTTTCACGAGAAAAGCCATGCCCAGCAGCCCTCCGGCCAGCAGCACGGCCCAAATGCGCAACCGTGCCTCCCCCAACTCCCTCACCAACACCCATAGCCCACCGAGCGCAAATGGCAGCAACAACTGTGTGGCGTGTGCCGCAAAACCGAACACATTGGGGCTGGTGGACATGACGACAAATACCAGTGCCGCCGATGCCGCAGTCTCAGCACTGTACAGTTTTTTCGCTAAAAAAAACAGCAGCAAGGTGGCCGCCATGTTGCAAAGTAGCAGCCCTGCGTGTACGCCCGAGGCACTGTAGCCGAACAGGTGAACAAACACGCCGTACATGAAGTACAGTCCCGGCAACTTGCTGTCGTACAGGTCAGTATAGAGGTTCTGTCCCTCAAACATCATCTTGCCGATGTAAGCGAAACCGCCCTCATCGCGCTCCAACGGTATGCCAAGCAGCCTCAGCCGCACACCGATGAGGAACAATAGGCTGATGCTGAGCATTACCCAGGGCCAGCGAACGGGAGTCAAAATTTGGGTTGAAATGGCAACAGACTCAGCAACTGGAATCGGTTGCTGTGGAGCGTATTTTTTTTTGCTCATGGAAGGAGTGGATTTTTCGGGACGAAGGTAAGTTTTACTTTACCCCCGCTTGACCCGCAAATCTTCCAAAAACTGGAGAGTATCGGTCAGCCCGTTGAGCACGAGCGTGTTGGATGGCACTTTCAAGGGGTTGGCAAATACCTGCGCACCGGTGAGGAGGAGTTGTGCGCTCGCAATAGACTGAGCAGCATGATCCACGTATGATTGGATGGGCTGGCGCGGTATGGGTTCCTGCAAAATGGTGAAGACGTAATCGGGGTACAGTACTTGGCAAGCGCCGCTCAGGTCTTTGAGGGAGGTGCTGGACCCAAGATAAACAGCCTTTTGCTGGCGACTGCGCAGGAGGTAGTGCATGAACAGCAGGGTCAGTTCCTGCGAATCATTTTCGGGTGAATAGAGCAGGAAAGTGGCGGCGTTGTGCATCGGCTCACCCGGCGTTTTGTCTATGGCCGCCATAAGTTTGCGGCGGATGAGTTGGGTGACAAACTTCTCGTGGGCAGGGCTGATGTTGCTGGTGAGCCACAGCACGTTGAGTTTGTCCAGAAAGGGGTAAATCAGTTCGAGCATGGTGCGCTCAAAACCGGTTTCGAGGAAATGTGTGGCAAAAATCCTGTCGAAAGTCGTTTCATCAAGATCGAGCATCGCCAGCGTGAGCGTGTCAAGGTGGGTGTTGTGGCCCTTCGTGTTCTCGGTGAGATCAGAAACACGGGAAGCGATCTCTTCGGGTTTCATCTTCGCCAAGCGGCTGATTTTCAGGCCGTTCCGATTGAGTAGCGCAATATTGAAGAGTTCGCGCAGGTTCTCGTCGGTGTAAAAGCGAATGTTGGTCTCCGTCCGGGCAGGCTGTATCAGGCTATAGCGCTGCTCCCATATCCTGATGGTGTGCGCTTTAATGCTGGTCAGCTTTTCTAAATCCCGGATGGAGTATATGGCCATAATGAGGGTGGTGAACACTCTGAGGTTGAAATTGTTTGCGCGGAGCGAATTCTTCTCCGATTTCTAAAAATCGCTCTCATGCGCATCGCTCTCTTCTTCTTCTTCAGCGCGTTCCAACTTTCATCTCAAAACCCCGCGGCTGTACCCGATAGCCTGCACTTTCCGACATCATGGGCAGGCAGTTGGGCGGGCAGCCTCGACATCTACTCGCCCACGGGCTTGGCCCAAACCATCCCGATGTTTTTGGATATCAGCAAGATAGATACCTCTGCTGCTGGCAGGTACACATGGGGCATGGTCTATGTTTCCAAAGAAAAAGACTGGCGGCCTTACGAGTTGGTGCCTGTGGAGCCGGGGCGCGGCCTGTGGCGGATTGACGAAAAAAACTCCATCTCGATGGAGAGTTATCTGTTCGGCTCAAAATTGTTGTGCTGGTTTGTGGTGCAAGGCAACCGCATCCTCTGTACCTACGAAAAAACCGATGCGAACACCATCGTGTTTGAGGTGATGTCAGGCAAAGAAACCACCATCAGTACCACCGGCAATACCAAACAGGGCGAGGAAGATATCCCGGAGGTAAAAACTTACCCATTTCAGGGCTTCCAGCGCGGCATTTTGAAGCGGGGGTAAAGAGAACGATGAGGTATGAACGATAAACGATAAATAATTCAACTCATTGAATAGCAATAATTTGGGCCGACAATTTACCTTATTTGTTTTTTGCTAGCTTCATAGTTCATACCTCATCGTTCATATCATTCCTTCCCTGTGGATTCTCTCACTCAAATTGTACTCGGTGCTGCTTGCGGCGAAGTGGTAGCGGGCAAAAAACTCGGCAACCGCGCCATGCTTTGGGGAGCGGTGGGCGGTACGATACCCGACCTGGACGTGTTCGCCAGTTTCTTCTGCGATGAAATCGCCGCCACCTCGTTTCACCGGGGCTTCATGCACTCCTTTCTGTTTGCTGCATTGGCACCCTGGGTGTTGGCGTGGTTAACCCAGTGGTTTTATGGCTACGAAGTACACCAGCGGAGCGGCTACAAAGCCGGTGCGATGGTGATCTGGCTGCTGTTCTACATTGGGGCTGCGCTGGGCATCAACCTGATTCCCAAGGCTTTGAACGGCCACTTGAGTTGGATTGCCCTTGCCACCACCCTCTCGCTGGGCGCATGGTTTGCTTGGCGACTGTGGACTGACTACTGGCGACGCGAGCAGGAGAAAGTCCATTTGCCGTACCTAACTTGGGTATCGCTGTTCTTCTGGGCCATCTTCACCCACCCGATTTTAGACTGTTTCACCAGCTGGGGTACCCAGATTTGGCAGCCGTTCAGCGATGTGCGGGTGCAATGGTGTACGGTGTCGGTGGTTGACCCGATTGCAACACTGCCCTTCGGGCTGTGTCTGATCGTGGCGGCGCGGTTTTCTCGAAAAAACCGAATGCGAGCACTCTGGAACTGGCTCGGCCTCTCTTGGTTTTGTGGCTACCTGTGCATCTACACGCTCTGGCACAAGGCGACGGTGGATCGCTCGCTGGAAGAATCGCTACAAGCCCGGGGCATCGAATATCGCCGCTGCTACACCAATCCGACACTGATGAACAACATCGTATGGTCGGGACTGGCCGAGGGCGACACGGCTTACTACTTCGCACAGTACGGTTTCAACGACCGCAAGCCGGGGTTCCAAAAAATTTCTACCATCCCGAAAAACCACGATTTGCTCGACCAAGTGCCGCCCGATTCGCGGGCGGGCTACTTCCTGCGCTGGTTCTCCGATGGTTACTACAATGTGCAGCCCTACAACGGCGACACGCTGCAAGTCAACGACTTGCGCTTCGGCTTGATGGGCGACACGCTGCTGGATGGCAACTACGTGTTCCCGTTTTTGGTGTTCAAAAATGAGAAGGGCGAGTGGGACATTCATCAAAACAACCGCAACGCGAAGAATTTGGACCGGAGCAAACGCTCGCTCGGCGATCTGTGGCGGCGGGCGAGAAATGGGCAATAACTCTCACCATTCACACTTCTTCGTACATTCCGTCCTCGTTCACACCCTGATCGTTCATAATGTATGAAAAACCTGTCTTACTGGGCCAAAAGCCACCCGCTGCAAGCCCGAGCCATCATCGTCGCCATCCACACCATCACTGCCACTGCCGCCTTCAAAACCGGGATTTGGCTCTTCGCCCGGCACGATGTCGCTTGGCCCATTTGGTTTTTTCCGCTGCTGCTGGCCGTCACCGCCGGGGTCAAAATCGCGTATCCCAGCAAGCGGCTCTCCACAACCATCATCTCCGCCGACCGCCGCTACTGGCGTAGCCGCCAAGTGATGTGCAGCATGACGCTCTGTGCATGGTTGCTGGTGCTACTGGCTGGCAATCGCACGGCCCAGTGGTCGGTGCAGCCCACCGCTTCAGTTGGAAATACCGCCGAGCGCAGCCCTGCCGCCTACAGCCAAATGCCGCTCCTGATGACCGAAGGCGGCAAGGCGATGTACGCCAAGACAGCCTTCAAGTGGCTGAAAATCAAAAAGAAAACGTATTTGGAGAAAAAGGTGCAGCGCATCCGCCAGCAGGCAGCAGGCAGCCGTGGACTTGACCCTGTGGTGCAAGTGTTGCTCACTTTGCTTACACTCCTCGTAGCATCATTTTTGGCCTTTATGATCGCCGGGCTGGCTTGCAATCTCAGTTGCTCTGGGCAAGAGGGCCTCGCTGTCCTTGTCGCAGTACTCGGTGGCGGGCTGCTGATCTGGGGTTTGATAGCGACTATAATTGCTATTTGGAGGGTATCCGATGGCGAAGGCAGCCCCGCTGCTCCTCCGGGCGACCCGATACCGAGGCGACCACCTTCCAAAAAATTGTAGCGGGTTTTGATCGTGTAGGCGTTCAGCGAGGGTGCTGCAACTACTTGTAATCCAATACATTCAGATGTACTGGGCAAAATGCAGCGTCGTGCGGGTCATTGGAAGCGATGACCACCAAGCGGTCAGCGGCAAACTCCTGAATCAAGTTTTTGTACCACTCAACTCCCTGCACATCGAGGTTGGTGGCTGGCTCGTCCAGCAGCAGCACGGGCGTGTCGGAGCAGACAGCGAGGGCCAGTTTCACCCGTTGCTTCATGCCGGAGGAGAAAAACCGGATTTCCTTCGAGCGGGTACGCGGCAGGGCGAGCAGATCGTAGAGCCGAGTCAGGGTCATGCCGGGGAGCAGAGGTTTCAGGCCAGCGTGAAAGCGCATCGCCTCTTCGAGCGTGAGTTCCTCGATGAGTTCGATGTACGGTGCGGCGTAACTGATGGAGCAGTAGATGTCTTCCGGGGGTATCGCTACGTCGCCATTTTTTTCAAACAAAACAGCACCCCGAGAGGGCGACAGATGCCCCGACAGCACTTTCAACAGGGTGGACTTGCCGGAGCCGTTTGGCCCCAACAGCGCGTACCGCTCGCCGGAGTGCAGTGTACTCGTCAGGCCCCGAAAAATCCATTCGAGGCGGTATCGCTTGCCGATGTCTTGTAGGTGGATGGTCATGCTGGTGATTGGTGGAGTGGTGATTGGTTTACTGGTGATTGGTGGACTGGTGATTGGTGAGACCAGTATACCAGTTACCAGTCCACCAATCACCAACTCAAAGTTCCTCCGGCCCTTCGCCTACCCAGTCGTTCACGACGTAGCCATTTTCGCAAAGTTCGGCCAAGTCGTCTTCGATGAACTTGCGCACGTCCACCACTATGTCTTCCGGGTAGAGCAAGTGGATGTTCGGGCCAGCATCGAGGCTGAAAAATACCGGATGGTTCGTTTCGGCCCGCCAAGCCCGCACCCGCTCAATGATGGCCAAGGAATTGGGGCGCATGAGCGTGTAAGAGGGGTTGCTGCACATCATCAGGGCGTGCAGTGTGAGGGCTTCGTCCTCCGCGATTTTGCCGAAAGTGGCGAGATCGCCCGTTTCCATAGCCGAAAGCAGGGCAGCGAGCCGCTGGCGGGCCTGCGCGTAGCGCGGCTCGGCGTAGGGGTTGCCGTCCATGAGGGCGTGGCCCGCGCGGCTTGATACCGATTTTTCGTCGGTACTGACGATCAGGATGTCATCGTGTAGGCTGCGGAACACTTCGTGGATGTGCTCGCCCAGTGGCACGGCAAATTCGTTGGAAGAACCAGCCACAAGCGGCGTTTCGCCCCACACCGCTGCATGGGGAAAAATGGAGCGGCAAGCACTGCCGCTGCCCAAGCGGGCGATGTACGAGGCTTTGCGGTCGAACTCAGCAGGGTCTTGCAGGGTGCCGAACAGGCGGTCTTCGAGCGAGCAAAGGCCCAGCGCGAGAGCCGACATCCCGCTGGCCGACGATGCGATACCCGCCGAGTGGGGGAATGAGTTGCCGGTGCGGACAGTCAATTTGAGTTGGCCGAGGAAAGGAAAGATGGGCAGTAGGCTGTCCAAAAAAGCCTGAATTTTGGCTGCAAATGCCTCGTTTTCGGTTTCATGGAAGCGAAAGTCGAGCGCAACAGAGTTGCCGTGCGGCTGATCATTGAATTCGTAATCGAGTGCCGTGTCGGTGCAACTGGCCGCCAGCGTGAGGCTGAGCGAAGGGTTGCGGGGGAGTTGTTGGCCGTATTTACCCCAATACTTGATGATGGCAATGTTGCTTGGGCTGCGCCACAGGATGCTGTCGGCTTCGGGCGGGTTGCTGGAATCGAGGATGAGTCGCGGATTCTCGTACATGGGAGGACTGGTGATTGGTGAACTGGTGATTTGACAAGCCATGCTTGGGCCAAGCGGCAGGGCAAAAATGGAACGCGGATTTGACGGATGGGGCGGATTGGCACAGATTTTTTTAAGAATCCGTTTTTATCCGTCGAATCTGTCAAATCCGCGTTCGGTTTTTGTCGCTCTCGGTCGCGCTTAGTTTTTGCGCTGCAGGGGCTTATCGGTACCACCCGCTGCTACAGCATCCATCTTGATCATGTCCTGCATGATGTTGAACGCTTCGTAGAGTTGGATGTCCTTCTTTTTGTCTTTCAGCCAATCTTCGTTGCGAGCAGTGCGCGAAGTGTCGCTCTGGATTTGGGCCATGTCAGCAGCGAGGTTTACGGGCATAAAACCCTCGACGGGCTTGAACATATTCTCGTACTGAGCAGCCTCCTCATCCTGTTTTTTATTCCACTCGCGGTACTTGGCTGCTTGCAGCGGGTACTGCGACTGGTCTTTCTGCCGCTTCAGGCGCTTGGCGTTCTCGTTGATTTTCTGGAAGGTAGCATCGGCCTTCACGCGGGCATCGCTGTTGTTTTTCAACTGCCCCAAGTCAGCGATGCGGTAGGCGTTCTGGTTGAACGGCACCGGCTCGATGGTGGTGGATTCGAGCGGGTAGTCGTTTTCGCGCTCGCCGAGGTCCACCATGTTGTAGAAATCGGGCAGCACGATGTCGGGCACCACACCATCAAGTTGGGTAGTTTTGCCCGTCACGCGGTAGAATTTCTGGATGGTGAGTTTCATTTCGCCGAGTGGTTTCACCGAGTTGTCGCCAGTGGCGTTGTCGAGATCGAGGAAACGTTGCACCGTGCCCTTGCCGTAGGAACTGGTGGAGCCGACGATGACAGCCCGCTTGTAATCCTGCATAGCAGCAGCCAAAATTTCGGAGGCCGATGCGCTGAATCCGTTGACCATCACAATGAAGGGGCCGCTCCAAGCCACCGTGCTGTTGTCGTTGTCCTCCATCACGTCGGGCTTGCGGGTACGGTTTTTCACCTGTACCATGGGGCCGTCTTCCACGAAGAGGCCGGACATCTGCACCACGTCGCGGAGCGAGCCGCCGCCGTTGTTGCGCAAGTCAAGGATGATGCCCTTTACGTTTTCGCGCTTGAGTTTTTCTACCTCTTTCGCCACGTCGGCGGCGCAGGAAGTCGTACCCTGCGGGGTGAAATCTGCATAGAATTTTGGCAGGTAGATGAAGCCCACCTTGTCGGCGTTGTCGCTGGTTTGCAACAAGAGCGATTTGGCAAATCCTTCCTCCATCAGCACTACGTCACGGGTGATGGTGATGGCCTTTTCGGTACCGTCGGGCTTTTGGACGGTGAGGGTAACGCGGGTGCCTTTGGCTCCGCGTACTTTAGATACCACATCATCAATGTCCCAGCCCATGATGTCAATGGATTCTACATCCATGGCACCTTGCGCCACTTTCAGGATCACGTCTTTGGCTTGCAGGGTGCCTTCCTTCCAGGCCGGGCCGCCGGGCACGATTTCGGTGACGGAGGTTTTTTCACCGTCGCTTTGCAGCCGTGCGCCAATGCCTTCCAGTTTGCCCGACATCTGGATGTCGAAGTTCTGTTTTTCCTTCGGCGAGTAGTAGCCTGTGTGCGGATCGAACACGTTGGTCACTGCGTTCAGGTAGGTTTCCATGCGCTTCGTGCGGTCGAGTTTTTGCATCCGCTTGTACCACTTGTCGTAGGTGTCCAGCACCTTTTTGCGCTGGTCGGCTTCCAGCGTAGCGAAATCTTTCTTCTCTCCCTTGAAGTCGGCTTTTTCCTGCTTGTCCTGCTCCTCGGTGATGCGGCTGAGCACTTCGTACTTCATCCAGCGCTCCCAACGGGTGCGGAGTTCAGCGTCATTTTTGGCCCAGTCGAGTTTTTTACCATCGGCTTCGAGGGTCTCGTTTTTGCTGAAATCGAGGGGCGCAGCAAGTATTTCGCGGTACCAGCCCTGAGTTTTGGTGAGCGACTGATCAAGCAGCGTCACCGAGATATCAAAGAACTGGAACGTGCCGGCTAAAGCCTGATCGTCAAGTTTGTCTTCGAAGGGGCGCAACATGTCCATGTCAGGCTGAGTCAGGAAGCGTTTCCCGCCGTCAATATCCTTGAGGTACAGATCATACACTTGTTTGGAAAACGTGTTGTCCACTGCTTTCGGCTGGAAGTGGAGGCTCTTCACGCCTTGCAGGATGGCCTGCATGAGGGCGGCTTCTTTTTTCGGATCAGGGTCGCCGGAGAAAGCAGTGAAGCGATTGGCGAGCAGGACTACGCCCAAGATTCCGATGAAGGAAAATAGTAGGAGGGATGGCTTGATTTTCATGTCCCGAAGAAATTTTTCGATGTCAGATGGGCCAGTTGGCCGATAGGAGTAGAACATTGCTTAACTTTTTGTGAGATAACAGAAAATACGCGGAGTGGTTATCGCAGCGTCAAATTTTGTGCGGCCGCTGCCATACTGGCAAACGTCGCTCCGTCTTTGAGCGGGCGTTAACAAACGAAAGAACGGAGGGCTGGTATGCGCAGATTCATTTTTTTCTACGAACGGGCCGGATGACGGGA
>JAYSUY010000493.1:0-4561 GCA_043718855.1 Saprospiraceae bacterium
GCCCTGCTGGTCTTTCTCTACGGCTTCTTGGTCGTCGGCTCGGTGGACAACCTGGCCCGGATGTGGCTGATGCGAAAAATCAACCAGACCCACCCGCTCATTACGCTGTTCGGGGTCATAGTAGGGCTGCAGCTGTTCGGGTTCATCGGCTTCGTGTTCGGGCCTATCCTGATCGCGCTGTTCCTGTTGCTGCTGCAGATTTACCACAAGGAGTTTACCTCAGAACGGAGGTGAAGTTATTACCCATCTCAAATTGCAAAACTTAGCCGTCTGCGGCTGGCTTGTCATGGCGCAACGAAGTGGAGACATCTACACAACCCAAGTTCCTCTGCATCTCTTGGCCGAGGCTTCCGAACAGGCTCTGGCTTGTGCAGATGCCTCCACTTCGTTGCGACATGACAAGTAGACGGCATGATTATCGGCAAAAGCCCGCTCGCCATCCGCCCGCTCGGTCACGCCCCATGCTTCATGCTTTTTGGGGTGAAATCACCTCCGACGTTGAGTGTCGTCATTGCCGAGGGTACCGCAGAGCGGCCATTTTTGCGCCATTGTTCACTCAAAACAGGCTTCTGCACTGTTCAAAAACTTCACCTGCTATGCTTAAAAATGTCGGAAACATAGACCGGATCATCCGGTTGCTGGCCGCCGCGGCCTTCGCGTGGCTTTATTTTAGTGGCACCGTAGCCGGTGCGTTTGGAGTTGTTTTGCTGGTACTCAGCGTTGTTTTTGTCCTCACAGCACTGGTCGGCACTTGCCCTATGTATCAACTCTTGGGTGTTTCGACTTGCCCGATCAACCCGAAAAAGACGAGTAAATGAAGCGCGACACCCCGGTTCGTATGGCAACGCCCCACCCCACCCCACCGCGATGTGGGTGCTGAAAACCGTGCTTTGGGTGCTGGGGATTCCCGCGCTGATACCCGGCATGGTGCGGCACTGTATGCTTTTTTGGTGGAAGGGGCGAAGCGGCGGTTTTTCAAGAAAGCGAATTTTTGAGGAAAGAAAAGTGCTTGGGTTCATCCGATGTCCCCTCAGCATCATCTGTGTACATGATTGTAATCATGGCAAAAAGGAGGGCTTTCACGAAAACTTGCGGAAAAATGCTGACTACGCAACGGGTTGTCATGTCGCAGCGAAGCGGAGACATCTACACAAGCCAATCCGTTTGGGAGGTCATCGGACTTGACCTGTGTAGATGTCTCCGCTTAGCTGCGACATGAAAGCCCCCCTTTTGCTAATCTGACAAAGTAGAACTAAACTTGCCCAACCCTTCACCAATGGCTTTCAAAGACTACTACAAAATACTCGGTGTTGAAAAAAGCGTCTCCCCGGCAGACATCAAAAAGGCATACCGCAAATTGGCGAAGCAACACCACCCGGACAAAAACCCGGGCGATAAAAAGGCAGAGAGCAAATTCAAAGAAGTAAACGAGGCCAACGATGTGTTGAGTGACCCCGACAAACGCCGCCGATACGATCAGTTTGGCGAAAACTGGGAACACATAAAGGAAGGCGGCGGTGAGCAGGCAGCAGGCCGTGGGCAAGGAAACAGGGGCGGATTTGGTCGCCAACCATCCGGCGAGCCAGGTGGCGGCGGTTTCTCTTTTGATGCCCACGATTTTGAAAACGACAACCAGTACGAAGATTTGCTGCGCAACTTTTTCGGCAACCAGTTTCAGGGTGGGGCGGGATTCGGCAGTTCTGGGACTCAAAAAGGCGAAGACACCGAGGCTGAGGTTCGGATCACGCTGGAAGAATCTTTTTCGGGAACCACCCGTGTGTTTGATCTGGAAAAAAGCGAGCATAGCCTGGTGCTCCGCAAAGGCGTAAAGGACGGTGCCCAATTTCGCTTGCGCGGAAAAGGCCGACCGGGGCGGCAAGGCGGCAAAAACGGCGATTTGTTGGTGACCGTTCGCATCATGCCGCACCACCGGTTCACGCGCACTGGTAACGACCTTCGCTGCAAGCACACTATTGATCTGTATACCGCAGTGCTTGGCGGAAAGACGCGTGTGCAAACCCTGCACGGCGACAAAATGATGGCGATCACCGCAAGCACACAATATGGCAGCGTGCTGCGGATGCGTGGAATGGGAATGCCTGACTACAATCAACCGAACGATTTCGGCGACCTATCCATCGAAGTTGCTGTTGATATTCCACGAAATTTGAGTCCCGAAGCACTCGACCTATTCAAACAATTGTCCGAACTACAACACCCTATTTATGCTTAAAATATACGACTACATCGATGAGATATTAACAACCGAAAGCATCCGGGAGGCATCTAATCAGGTCAGGCTGCGCTATTATGCTCGGGATTTGATTCAACGGCTCCAATCAGAACCCGATGACAAAACCCTCAGCGAGGCCATTCGTCGCACCATTCAAGTATGTGTTGCGGCAGGTATTCCCGTAGCACACCATTTTAAAAAAGTCCAAGTTTTTGACGGGCAGGACTTGCACCCCGATTGGATGCTTTCCGCGCTAGCGAGTTATTTGTTGCTGATGAACGGCGAAGCCGACGACCCCTATACCGCAAAGGCGCAGGTCATGCTTTTGATGCACCAAAAAATAACTTGAGGGTCCATCAGAGGCTCGGCAGTCGCTCTGACACCTTGCCCCAAAAAGCATCGTCCAACAACCGTGCGCTGCCCAGCAACGCAGCACCTTCCAGCAGTTGAGAAAGCGCGACTTTGACCGATACGCCCGCCCTGCCCAAACCTTCCTGAAATGCGCCCCCGAACAGCGGCAGCGCGTGGGCAATGTTGCCGCCAACGACCAAAACCTCCGCTCCGAAGTTGCAGAGCGGGGCCGCCAAGCAGTCCGCCAAGTTTTGGCCGAAGGCCAAAAACAGGCCCTGAGCGACAGTATCCGTGCTTGTACGTTCCATCAGTTCCTTCACCCCAGCCATTTTTTGCCCGGTCTGTTTTTCGTACTCGCCAATGAACCAGCGGGTGGAGAAATAATCGTCGGCGATGCCGTCTTTGAACGGCAAATGCCAGAGGCAACCTTCTTTCGGCACGGACTCGCCCGACACGACGGGTACACCACTTTCCAAGAACGCCGAGCCAAAGCCCGTCCCCAGCGTGACCACCACCACTTTACGAAACCCTTGGCCTTCGCCCAGCCACGCCTCCCCGATGGCGAAGGCTGTGGCATCGTTCACAAAGCGCATGGCTAGGTTTTTCGGGCTGGCAAGCAAGGGATTCAGGGCCTTAGGGATGTGGAGGCCGAACAAGTTTTTGAACTTGTGCTGCATCCTGGAAGTGCCGTCGCGGTAATCGAACGGCCCCGGCATAGCGAACCCGATGCCCGCTAACTGCGATGCATCCATTTTTGAAATCGTGTCGTTCAGCGCAGCCGCCCAGCTTTGAAGGATGACCTCTGCCGGGGCATCGTGAGGGTAAGTTGCCCGCGAGCGGGTTTCTTCCAGCAAGCGGCCTTCGCGGATTTCGACCGCTGCGCAGGTGATGTGGGTGCCGCCAATGTCAGCGCCGATGGAGAGTGGGTTTTGCATCGTTTCTTCTCAGTTTACAAATTTTCCAAAAACCGCTCTGCGATCTTCAAGGGCCGAAAAACGTAGCGTTTTTTGGCGTGATGCCCGCCGCTGCGGTGCAAAATGTCCTGAAGCGTAGCCAGCACGGTGAGCAAATATTTCCCTTTGTTGAGCATGACGCATTCGGCTTGGGCGGCATGGACGGCATCGGACACTTCCGAACGGGTGGCGATGCCGCTTTTGTTCAAGGTTTCGAGCACCTGCGTCGCCCAGATCACTGGCGTGTGGGCAGCCTCGCAAAGCCACAGGATTTCCTCCTGAACCTCGCTCAACCGCTCAAAACCGATTTCCACCGCAAGGTCGCCGCGAGCGATCATCACGCCGAACAGGGGTTCGGCCATTCCCTGCAACAACAAAGCGGGGAGGTTTTGCACCGCCTCGAAAGTTTCTATTTTGAGGACGATGGGCAATTTTTTGCCGCCCGATTTCGACATCAAGTCCTGTAATTCGGCGACATCGGCTGCCGAGCGCACGAAGGAGAACCCCAAAATATCGGCGTGTTTTTGGGCAAATGGCAGCACCGACTTGTCGTAATCCGTCAGGCAGCGGACGGTCAGTGGGGTATTGGGAAAATTGATTCCTTTTTCGGGCTTGAGCCTCGGTTTGGCCGCCGAAACACGGGTCATCCGCAGCGCGGCAATCTGTTCGCCGGGCGTTTCCACCCTGGCTTCAAACAGCCCGTCGTCGAAAAGCACCCGGTCGCCACGCCGCAAATCTTTGACCACGCCGGGCAGGGTGCAGCCCACTACTTTTTCTTTTTTGTCAAAAACAGCGTCCGTTTCGGCCAAGAAAAACGGCTCGTCTTCACGGAGTTTCAACCTGTCCTTATGCCTGCCTTTGCCGAGCAGCACGGTGCGGATTTTCGGCCCGGCCAAGTCGATGTAAATTTTGCAGGGTCGCCCGGTCGCTCGCTCGGCTTTGTGGACATTTGAAATCATGCGCTGCCAGTCGCGGGGTTTGTCGTGGGCGCAGTTGATGCGGGCGATGTTCATCCCGGCACTGA
>JAYSUY010000494.1:0-4560 GCA_043718855.1 Saprospiraceae bacterium
CCCTCTCCCTTTTTGGAGAGGGGGCCGGGGGGTGAGGCCGTCGCGCTGGTGGTGGAGGACAACGCCGAGCTCCGCCAGTTCATCAAGACCTCCATCAGCGCGGGCTGGCAGGTAGTAGAAGCCTCCGATGGCGAGGAGGGCGTTCGGAAAGCCATCGAACTACTGCCCGACCTCATCATCTCTGACCTGATGATGCCGCGCAAAGACGGCTACGCCCTCTGCGACGAACTGAAAAACCACGAATTGACCGCCCATATCCCCATCATCCTGCTGACGGCCAAAGCCGCCATGGACTCTAAGTTGAAAGGCCTGCGCACTGGTGCAGACGACTACCTGACCAAGCCCTTCAATACGGAAGAGCTGCTGGCGCGGATGGAAAATCTGGTGGAGACGCGCCGCCGCTTGCGTGAGCGCTACGCGCAAAGGCCGACCGTGCTGGCGGCTCATCAGGCCGAAGGAGCAGCGGAGTTTTTGTCGGAGCCTGACCGGGCATTTTTGGAAAAAGCCAATCGTGTGATGGACGAACACCTCGCTGACGAACAATTCAGCGTGGATGATTTTGCCCGAAAAATGCTCATCAGCCGCGCCCAGTTGTATCGAAAAATAAAGGCCCTGACCGACCAAAACACCAGCGACTACGTCCGCCGCTATCGCCTCGATCGCGCCTACCAAATGCTCAAAAGCGGCATAGGCAGGGTGGGAGAAGTGTCGCTGCTGGTGGGTTTTGGCAACGAAAAATACTTTTCAACGGTGTTCAAAGAGCATTTTGGGGTATCGCCGAGCCAAGTAGGCCCCTGATTTAGAGCCTATCCGAAAAATCGTGCTGAGGCTGAAAGTCTTGGATTTTGAAATCAGGCAAGGCAAATTTTTTGGGCGTAGCGGTGCCCTACGGTCAAAAAATTTAACGCCGCATGATGGCAAAAGACTGACTTGCAGACCAGCAACGATTTTTCGGATAGGCTCTTATTCGTGTCCTGCCCAAATGATTCCAGATCAAACCTTTTTGATTCCATTCCAAACCCTGCCCCGCCCGCCCGCCCGCCACCTTTGTTCCACAGGAAAAGGCCAACGCAAGAGGAGCGGGGATGCTCACCCCTTTTTTACAACTGACCAAGGCGATGCCCGCTCTGACCAGCCGATCCCGTCCTTTGGAATTGGCTGCTTTTCCTGATCCTTGTCTCACGCACATTAATCAGGCTTTATCATGAAAGGCAGTACGAAACTCTTCGCCAGCGACCCGTTCGCCCCTCACACCTTATGTCTCACACCCCGCCCCTCGTTTTGGGGCGCAATTTTCACTTTCTCCTTCCTCCTGCTGGCCACTTCAGTGCAAGCCACCGTCCGCTACGTCAAGACCGACGGCAGCGACTCGAACACTGGTTTGTCGTGGGGGCAGGCCTATTTGACCCTCCAAAAAGCCATCGAAACGGCTGTGCCTGGCGATGAAATCTGGGTAAAAACCGGGACATACAAACCCTCCAAAGAATTTGACGGCACCACCGACGCTTCCCGCGATTTTACTTTTTACCTAAAAGATGGCGTGGCGATTTACGGCGGCTTCGCTGGGACGGAAACCCTGCTCAGCCAGCGAAACTGGACTTCAAACGTCACGGTTTTGAGCGGCGACATCGGCACAGTGAACGACAACTCGGACAACTGTCACCACGTCGTTTTGTCCGTCAGCGATGCCAGCACAACCAAGTTGGACGGCTTCACGGTGACCAAAGGCAATGCGGACGGAAGCGGTTCATTTTTAGTGGAAACAAAAACCATTGTGCGCACGCAAGGCGGCGGAATGAACAACCACACCACTTCTGCCACCGTGGCAAACTGCATTTTTGACCTTTCCAACGGCACCTTTTCTGGCGGGATGTACAACACCGCAACCACTGGCGTTACCGTGACCGCTTGTGTTTTTTCGGGAAATACGTCCACTTCGATGGCTACGGCCAGCGGCGCGGTTTTGAACAATGTAAGTGCGGTCGTCACCTTTACCAACTGCTCTTTTTCAGGCAATTCGGGCAACACCGCTGGGGCGATGCTCAACACCGGTTCTGTCAACGCGGTGGTAACCAATTGCACATTTTCAGGGAATTCGAGCACTGGAAGTGCCGGAGCAATCGTGAACCAAAGCAGCAGCAATGCAGTGGTGACCAATTGCCTTTTTTCCGGAAATTACGGGGTAAACGGGGCGTTTTACAACAATGGTTCGTCCCCGACGCTGACCAATTGCACCATTTCCGGGAACTCAACCCTCAACCTTTCCTCGGCTGGCGGCCTCACGAACAGTTCTTCCACGCCCATGCTGAAAAATTGCCTCATCTGGAACAATCGAGTGAGTACCACCACTGGTTCGGCAGCGGCGAACATGGTCAATACTTCCTCCACGCCCGTCATTTCTTACAGCCTTATCCAAAACTGGAACCCCTCCGGCACAGGTAACCTCAACGGGATCACGAACGCGGCCAACTCAAATTACCCCAGTTTTGTCACCCCGATAGACCCGGCCACCACGCCCTCGACCAGCGGCGATTTTCACCTCACCAACTGCTCACCCGTGCTCAACCTCGGCGATAACACAGGCGCACCGACGACCGACCTTTTTGGAAATTCGCGACCGTTCGCAACGACGGTTGACCTCGGTGTACACGAACTACAGTCCGCAGCCGCAGCCGTCCTGACCATCACTTGCCCAGCCAACCAAACCGGGACTAACCCGTACACTTTGGCAGATTTCACTTCCTTGGCTTCGACCACGGGTACTTGCACGCCCATTTCGATCACCCAAAGCCCTGCCATCGGAACAAGTTTGGCTATTGGAATGCACACGATTACGCTCACCGCGACTGCTAGCAACGGCGCAACGGCGACCTGCACATTTACGGTAACGGTAAATTCAATCTGCCCTGCCACCGGCACGGTTTGGTACGTCAACCCGGCGGCAGCCAGCGGCGGAAATGGCGCGTCGTGGGCTTGCGGATTTCAAAATGTGCAGGATGCGATTGACGCAGCCAGCAGCGGACACGAGGTTTGGGTGAAAGCCGGGACGTATCTCCCAACAAAAGACCCTTTCGGAAATGCTTCGCCGACCGATCCGCGCGACAAAACTTTTTACCTGAAAAATGGGGTAGCGGTATACGGCGGTTTTGCCGGAACGGAAACCCTTCGTTCGCAGCGCAATTGGACGGCGAACCCCACGATTTTGAGCGGCGATATCGGCACAGCGAACGACTCAACGGACAACTGCTACCACGTCGTACTCTCCGTCAGCGACGCGAACACGACGGTTTTGGACGGCTTTAGCGTGACGAAAGCCAATGGGTCCGCTTCCACAGCGATTACCGTGGAGACAAAAACTATTGCCAGATATCAGGGCGGCGGCATGAACACAAATAGCAGTGCGCTCACGGTGGCGAACTGCACGGTTGCCAGCAACAAAGCCCAATACGGCGGCGGTGTGTACAACGAAGGCGGTTCAGCCACGTATTCCAATTGTACCTTCACGCTCAACACCGCAAAAAGTGGTATTACAAGCTACAACGGCGGCGGCATGTACAATCAGGGTGCAACCCCAACGCTGACGGACTGCACGTTTTCAAACAACACGTCGGGCTACGGCGGGGGCATCTTCAATCGAGGCACCTGCGCCCTGACGCTCACGGGCTGCGATTTTTTGAACAACTACACGGGAACCGGGGGCGGCATTTTTAATTCCAGTTCAAGTTCCATCAGCATGACGCTGAGCCAGTGCAAATTTTCAGGGAACACCGCTTGGTTCTACGGCGGCGGCGGTATTTACAACGATGGCACCTGCACCGGAACGGCCACGAATTGCCTGTTTTCGGGCAACAAAGTCAGCAACTACGCGGGCATTTACGCTGGATCGCTGGCCTACACGAACTGCGCATTTTCAGGCAACTGGAACGACACTGCGAATAACAGTCCCACTGTCCAAGCCTCTTCCGGTTCGTTCAAAAACTGCGTGTTTTGGAACAACCGCAGTGGCACGGTCACGGGATCGGTGGCTTCTTCGATTGGCTCATCTACGGCCGCGTTCACTTATTGTTTGGCGCAAGCCGTAACGCCCAGCGGCACCGGCAACCTTGACGGCATCACCAACGCTGCCACTTCGAATTACCCCAACTTTGTCGCTCCGCTCGACCCAACCACTGCGCCTGCGACGGGCGGCGATTTTCACATCCAAACCTGCTCGCCAGCCGTCAACAAAGGCACGAACACGGGCGCACCGACGACCGACCTTTTTGGAAATACCAGGCCATACAACAGTGGTGTGGCAGACATGGGCGTACACGAATTGCAAGCCGCTCAGCCGACACCGGCCATCACTTGCCCAGCCAATCAGACAGGGACGACCCCGTACACGTTGGCAGATTTCACCAGTATTACCACGACTTCTGGCGGCTGCGGTACGATTTCTTTGAGTCAAAGCCCGGCCATCGGCACGAGCTTGGCCGTCGGAACGCACATGATTACGATGACCGCAACCGATGCACTCGGCACGACGGCGACCTGCTCATTTACTGTTACCGTAAATTCAAA
>JAYSUY010000495.1:0-1687 GCA_043718855.1 Saprospiraceae bacterium
TTTTTATAGAAAAAGTCCCTCGTAAATCCGCGTTGCGCAGCATCCGCGTCATCCGCGTTCCATATACCCCGAAACTGCACACCAACATGGGTTTCTCCCTTCAACTTTTCCAGGTTATGCGCCTCGGCGCTATCGTGCTGACCAGCGTACTGCTGGCCAAAAGCGGGCTGACTACAGCAGAGATTGGTAGCTACGAGATGCTGGTGTATGTGGGCACAGTGCTGACACTGTTCTGGGTCATCGGGCTGTTGCAGGGCATTGCGCCGATGTATGGAAAATTGTCTTCGGAAGATCGCAAAGCCTTCATATTCAATCAGTTTTTGGTTTTTTGTGGTGTCTCGCTTGTCGTGTGCGGGCTACTTTTTTTTGGGCAAACGCTCGTGCTGCCCCTGCTCACTGGCCAGCGCGAACTGCCGCACTACGGGTTGTTCTGCCTGTTTTTGCTGTTCAACCTGCCTACTTTTTCGGTGGAATACCTGTATCTGTTGCAGGAAAAACCCCGGCACATCATCGGCTGGGGCGCGGTGTCGTTTGGTCTGCAAGTGGCAGCAGTGTGGGTGCCGCTGCGCATGGGATACGGGCTGTACGGTGGCCTGGCGGCATTGGCCCTGCTGGGGCTGATCAAGTTTGGCTGGACGCTTGCGCTAACGCTGCGCTTTGGCACGGCGATCTTTCGGCCCGATCTCATCCGCCAGTACCTGGTTTTTTCAGGGCCGCTGGTACTCACCGTGCTGGTGGGCAATTTCATCGTACTGTTCGATAACTGGTTGGTGGGTTGGCACTATGCCGACGAAGCGGTGTTTGCCATTTTCCGCTACGGCTCGAGGGAGTTTCCGCTGGCTACCGCACTGGCTACGGCGCTCGGCACGGCCATCCTCCCGAGGCTAACGGCTGATTTTAGCGCAGGCATGGCCGAACTCAAAATGCGCAGCCGCCGCATGATGCACTTGATTTTTCCGCTCACTGCGGCACTGCTTTTCGTTGCGGAGCCGCTGTTCCCGCTGGTGTTCAACCCAGATTTTGCGGCCAGCGCACAGTTGTTCAACATTTATTTGCTCCTCACGGCCAGCCGGGTGTTGTTGCCCAGTGTGCTGGTGTTGGCGCAAGGCTCGCCAGGTGTTATCTTCCGGGTGGGTTTGCTCGAACTGGTGGTGAAAGTGCTGTTGGGTTTCCTGTTCGTCCGGTGGTGGGGGCTTGTAGGGGTGGCTTGGTCAGTGGTGATCGCTTACTGGGTGGAGAAACTTGGCCTGATCTGGTATCTGGAGAAAAAACAAAACCAGCGCACGTCCGACTGGCTCGACCTGCGCTGGTATGCGGGTTATGTGCTGATGCTGGCCGCGGCGTTTGTCGTGGCACAGGTTGTCCACCAGTAAGGCCGCGATGTCAAGGTTTCTCGCAAAGGCGCAGAGGCGCAAAGTTAGATGTCGTGGTTTCTCGCAAAGGCGCAGAGGCGCAAAGCAGGATGAGGTTAGACACGGATTTCTCGCAAAGGCGCAGAGGCGCAAAGCAGGATGAGGTTAGACACGGATTTCTCGCAGAGGCGCAGAGGCGCAAAGCAGGATGAGGTTAGACACGGATTTCTCGCAAAGGCGCAGAGGCGCAAAGTTGGATGAGGTTAGACACGGATTTCTCGCAAAGGCGCAGAGGCGCAAAGCAGGATGAGGTTAGACACGGATTTCTCGCAGAG
>JAYSUY010000496.1:0-4549 GCA_043718855.1 Saprospiraceae bacterium
AAAAAATGACGAATTACAATGACCAACAAAATAACACTCACTGGCGACCTCGGCAGCGGAAAAAGCGCAGTCTCCAAATTGCTCTGCGACCTAACGGGCTACGAATACATTTCCACTGGCCGCATACAACGCCAACTGGCTCAGGAACTTGGCCTCGATACCCTCGAAATGAACCGCCGTGCAGACACCGACACGACCATCGATGAGCGCATTGACGGCATCTTCGTCGCGCTGGGGCAAGACCCCAAGGGCTACGTCGTGGACAGCCGCATGGCGTGGTTTTTTCTCCCCCAATCTTTCAAGATTTACCTGCAAACCGACCTGCGCGTAGCCGCCGAGCGCATTCTGCGCGACCCAGCCCGAAATAGTGAGCAGTATGCTTCGGTCGAAGAAGCCGTAGAAAAAATCGCAGCCCGAAAACAGAGCGAAAACGCCCGCTTCCTACTCAAATACGGCGCAGACTGCAGCAATCTCCACAATTTTGATCTGGTGATAGATACCAGCCAGCGCAGTCAACAACAAGTAGCCGACTTGATTTTGAGTGGCATTCAATCAATGATGCTCAGCGCGAGATGAGCATATCGCGCTCCGCTTTTTTTAGTGTTTTTACCACCTGTTCGTAGGAGTGGTCAATCAGGCTGCGCAACATCCGGTCGTCCAATGCGCCCTCACAATCCACTGTGTTCCAGTGCTTTTTATTCATGTGCCAGCCCGGAATCACCTCCGAGTGTTGCTCGCGCAATTCGAGCGCGTAGTCGGGGTCGCATTTCAGGTTGACGGTAAACTGCTCACTATCCAATCCCGTAATGGCAAAAATTTTGCCCGCCACCCGCAGCACGAGCGTGTCTGGTCCGAAAGGGAAATCCTCAGAAGTGGCGGATCTGGAGAGGGCGTACTCACGGAATTGCTCGATGTTCATGGTATAGGTTTTATCACCGTACACTTTTTGACTAACCCCCGGATTCATCCGGGGAATTTGATGGAACTGCTCTCTTTTGAGGGTTTTAACCCGCGTTTTACTGCAAAAATAGGTTCAGGGTTAAAACCCATAATTCCGCCGCCGGATGAGTCCGGGGTTGGGGGGCTGGAAAGGTGGTGAAAAGCCTATTAGCCGTTGGTTGTTGGCTTTTCAACTAACGGCAATCACCCCGTTATTGCCTTGATGCCAGGCAGTTCCTTCCCTTCCAAAAACTCCAGCATCGCGCCGCCGCCAGTGCTCACAAAACTGACTTTTTTGGCGAGTTTGAGTTGGTTCACTGCCGCCACCGAGTCGCCGCCGCCCACCATCGTGAACGCGCCTTTTTTGGTGGCCGCAGCACAAGCCTTCGCCACCACTTTGGTGCCTTCGGCAAATGCTGGCATCTCGAACACGCCCATCGGGCCGTTCCAGATCACGGTCTGGCTCTTGCGGATCACGCCTGCGAACTGCCGCGCCGCAGCCGGGCCAATGTCGAGGCCCATCCAGCCAGCAGGAATTTGGTTGCTGGGGTACACCTGCACAGCAGCGTCGGCAGCGAACTTGTCCCCACACACCGAGTCCTTCGGTAGCAGCACCTTCACCCCGGCGGCTTTGGCTTTTTTCAGAAATTCAATAGCCGTTTTCAGTTTATCGGCCTCCACGAGCGAATTGCCGACAGCGCCTTTTTTCGCCAAAAAGAAGGTGTATGCCATCGCGCCACCGATCAGGATGTTGTCGGCGTAGTCGAGGAAGGTTTCCAGCAGCATGATTTTGTCGCTGACCTTGGAGCCGCCCGTGACGCAGGTGACGGGCTTGGCGGGGTTCTTCGCAGCACGGGTGGCGTTCTCGATTTCGCGCTCCATCAGGAAGCCGAAGGTCTTGAGGTTTTTGTCAAAAAACTGCGCCACCACGGTGGTGCTGGCGTGGGCGCGGTGGGCCGTGCCGAAAGCGTCGTTGACGAAGATGTCGCCCAGCGCGGCCAGTTTTTTGGCAAATGCTTCTTCGCCTTTTTCCTCTTCGGGGTGGAAGCGGGTGTTTTCCAGCAGCAGCACCTCGCCTGGTTTGAGGGCGGCGGCTTTCTTCACAGCGGATTTGCCCACGCAGTCGTCGGCGAAAAGCACCTTGCACTTCAACTTCTTTTTGAGGTGCTTGACGAGGTGGTTGAGCGTGAATTTTTCCCGGTTGATGCTCCCATCGGCGTTGAGTTTATCGAGCGGGCGACCCAGGTGCGACATCAGGATGGCCGAGCCGCCCTGCGCCAGGATGTGCTGGATGGTGGGCAGTGCCTCGCGGATGCGGGTGTCATCGGTGATGTTAAAATCCTTGTCGAGCGGTACGTTGAAGTCTACGCGGAGGAGGGCTTTTTTGTCTTTGAAATTGAGTTTCATAGTGTTGTGAAATTTTAAACGATATCGTTTTGGAGGATGAGGGCAAACTGTTTCATGATGATCTTTTTTGAAAAATTAGGCAGACTGCCACAATGAATGTGGTTGGTAAGCCGGTTGGGGAGGAACAGTCATCTTTCAGGTACTCCGAAATCTCTGTTCATCAACCTTTTCAAAGATTTTCTGAATTCTTGCCGTGTACTTTTCACCTTGTTTTCTTTAAACCAGTCTTGGAGATGTTCCCAGTATGAATCAACATGTTCTCTTTTTGATTTTTCAAGTACATTAGGGTCGTTATCGTAACAGTCGTCGACAAACTTTTCTAACTGCTTGATACTTTGGGCTTCACTTATTTCTGATGTTTCGAGTTTGAGGTTCTTGATTCTTTCTACAGTGTTTGCCCAGTTGATTTTTACTTGCTCAGGAGTTGTCCAGATGCTTGTTTCGGCATCGTCACGCTTCAGATTGAACAGTTTTTCCAAGTTGAGCCGATAATATTGGTTATCCCACTGGCGGTCAATCCTGATTTGCCGTTCAGCAATTTTATAGGCCATAATGCAAACGAGTGCAAACATCCCAAAGGTTGAAGAAGAGGTTATCCAAGTCAGGAAAGGGTTGAGGGAGGTGCCGACTATGAATGTATGTCGGTCATAAAGAAGTACCAGTCCAAGCACTACTGCGGGCATCAAGAATATCCCAAAAATGAATTTTCGGGTCAACTTGTCCTTTGTTTTGTCTGGGCTGTACAGTTTCAGCGGTATGGTCAACACTTGATACATGGACAACAATTCGTAAAGACGCCTATCATCGGTGTCATTGTCACGCCACCCATGTGTGAAAAGCGTTTTAAGGTTTCTACTTTCACGCACCATGCTTAGATACAAGAGTATCATTAGTGAAAAAAAGACCACACCGCTGATCAAGCCCAGATTATTGATGTCGAATGCGATGCCTAAGATAGGGATGCGCACCAGCGAGAGGTTTTCATATTGGCTTTCAATGAGGTTATCGTATGTAATTTCCAATGCTTTTCGAGATTGTAGATTGCTTGCTCTTACAAAAGAGGATGCTTGTACAAGGCGAGAGTATAACTTTTTGCGCTCCTCGCAGGTAGGCAATCTGGAGGTGTCGAATGCAAAAGGTTTGATGCATATCCAGGTAGGCAACCTGAAGTCAAGTGGGCCAAACAACCATCTCGTGACCGCACCTCTATTGCAAGAGTCCCTCAGAAAAATTTTTATCTCCTCGCCACAAATTGGCTCTAATGAGTCTGGCACAAGCCCTTCAAGATGTTTGGCAAAGTATTCAATGGATTTATAGGAATCTGCCTGTTTTTCATTGCTTAGGGTGTCTCGATGTTCAATGGAGCAGGAATCTGTCTGCGCCTCGTCTGGAAACATGAACCATTCCATAGCAGTTTTGCGGACGGCAACTCTTGACTGAAACCAATTCCAGTCAGATTTCAAAGAATTAATAAGCGCGATGGACGATAATATGGAAGCGAAAATAATGGCGATGAGCATCGTTCGACTCCGTTGCGAAGAGTCGTTCAGCGCACTGATAAAGAGTTCAATTCCGGGTTTGTCTGGAATCGACTTGGGGTTATTTGGGGGCGGGCTGGCGTTCTGAGGAGGTGCTGGTAGGAGAGTTGATTTTGCCACGCTTCGTATGATTTGGTTAAAAAATTTTCTGATTATTTAAGGCGTTCACCTTGCTCCATTACCGCCCCTTTCCTCCGCCTCCGCTCCACATACCCCAACTCATCCACCTCCGCCGCCTCAAAAAGATAAGCCCGCAGCAGGTCTTCGTTGATGTCCTCAGTGCGGTAAAATTTTTTGTAAAAAACCTGCCTCCGCGTGCCGCGCTCCAAATAGTTGATCTCATCGGCCAACAGGTTGCCGTGCTGAAACCCGAACTCCACGCCCTCCCAAGTCTTGCTGCCCCAAGCCACCGCGCCCGGCCAGATGAAGCAGATGCCGCCGTATTCCCGGTAAAACGGCACGTTGAACGATAGCCGCTCCTCCACGCCGGGTATGCACTCGAACACCAACTCGCGCAGTTTTTCTGTGATGGCGAGTTGCTGTTCCGGTAGATAATCCAGCAGTTCGCCCACGTTTCGGAAGGCGACCGACTGCATTTTTTTCTTTTCTTTTTCCATAAGCGGCGGGTATATGCGGAGTGCCGGGGCGACTCAAAGTCGCCCCGG
>JAYSUY010000497.1:0-4549 GCA_043718855.1 Saprospiraceae bacterium
CGCTCCAGTAGTAAATCGTGTCCTTAATGCCGATATCGACAAAAAAGTGGAGCATTTTCAGTTCAAACTTGGGGTTGTTGGCGATGCGCTCTTGGTAAAACGGGATCACTTCGCTTTGCCGGATGCCCAAGCGGGAGGTGTAGAACTCGAAATTGGGTTCTTCCTCTGTTGCCATACGAATGCCAATACTGCACTTGTCTTTCTGAACCAACGTGCTGTACTGCTCTAACTCCTGCGCATTGTCGCAGACTGGGATGACGTTGTAAAAACCTTCATTGATCAGTCCAGCCACTTTTTCCAAGTACTGCCTGGGTTTGTAGCCGTTATTCACAATGGTCGTACCCTTGTTGATCTTGCCTTGTCGATAAAGCCGCCAAACCAAGTCAATATCAAACGACGAGGAGGTTTCCAATTGAGTGCCATTTTCCAACACTTCGTTTAAAATAAAAGCAAAGTGTGAACTTTTTGTGCAGTAACAGTAGATATATTTGCCGTTATAGTTGTGCCGTTGGATGGCATCACGGAAGAGTTTTCGGGCCGTCTGTATCTTTTCGCCAATCTTGGGCAGGTAGGTCAGTTTGAGTGGAGTGCCATACCTCTGAATGAGATCATAGATGTCTATTTCATTGAACAGCACATGGTTATCTTTCAAATTGAATCCGTCTTGCGGAAAATCAAATGTTTGTGCGACGAGATCGTAGTAAGTATTCTTCATTTCCGGTTATGCCCAGAATAGTTGGTAAGATGAATGAAAATATGTTGAGCGAGCAAAGGTAACCGATGTGGAAGATTTGAGTCAAAAAATAGCCGTATCGCAATTTGAGACAATTTGTTTAACATAATATCAATTATACAAAAAATAAACCCTGTTTCTTACCACAACACTCGTCGAACGATTTTCGATAGCCTTGGGTATTGATAACGGATTACGCCCAAAAGCCCTGTGCTGCGACTCGATTTTTTCTCAAACACAATGCTTAATGCCAAGATGTACCTTGAGTGGTTTTCGCCGAAACCCTTACCCATGCACCCCTCCCCTACCCTATCCATCGCGTCGAATAATTACGTAATTTTCAAGTCCGCCGCGCCCAAGATTGGGCTGCAAGAACAATTTTAAATTGCATTTTTTCGCCTTCTCTAATGACTTAATTAGTTGAAAGAGAACACCCTTTGAGCGATGAAAAATGGTGTTATATTTTCAAGCAAACGGGCGTAGGAACTCGGCTTGGCGTACCTACTGGTCTGAGCCGTCCGGTCGCTGCATCCGCTCGAAAAGCCGCCACCGTACTCGAATTTTGGTGCGCCACTAGCAGCCATTTCCCATCGGGTGTGAGCATGAAATTGCGCGGCACCGCGCCGCCAGCCGCTTGGTGGCCCACCAGAGTGAGCCGCCCCGTAGCCGGGTCTACTGCATAAATCACGATACTGTCGTGGCCCCGGTTGGAGCCATAGAGTAAGCGTCCGATGGGGTGGAAATGCAGGTCGGCACAGGTGTTTGGCCCGGAAAAGCCGGTTGGAAGCGTCGAGAGCGAATCGAGCCGCGCAAATTGCCGCGATTGCGGGTCAAAGCGGAACGTCAGCACCGAGCAACTCAACTCGTTGATGACGGCCATGAGCGTAGGATTAGCGGGGCAAAAATCCATGTGGCGCGGCCCAGTACCCTTCGGCAGTGGCAGCGCAGCCGCGAGCGAGAGTCGGCCATTGGTGTCAAGGTCGTAGGCAAACACCCGCTCTGCGCCTTTGTCCACCGCCCACAGCAAATGGTTGTCAGGCGAGGTTAGCACTTGATGCGCCCAAGGATGTTCGCCGGGATGCTGGCGGTGGCAGAGCGAGTCCGTCAGGCCGCCGTCGGGCCGGATGCCGTAATTCAGCACGTTGCCAGTCGCATAGTTGGCTATAAACACATACTGCCCCAGCAGATCGGTGGAGATGTGACAGGGTGCTATGCCATAACTGGACACTTCATTGATTTTCAACAATTTGCCCTCTGTACTGACTTGGTAAGCCGCCACGCTGCCGAATGGCTGCTCCGGTTTGCCGCCATTTTCGCCGACGGCGTAGAGTCGTGTTTTGTTGGGCGACAGTGCGAGGAACGACGGGTTCGCCAAGTCTGTCACCGAATCCACGACCGTGAGCGCGCCGCTCGTGGTATCGAGTCGGCAGACGTAAATACCCGATGCTTTGCCCTCTACATGACCTAATTTTTGGGTGTAAGTACCCACAAAAACCAGCGGGCTGACGGGCCGCTGAGGTGCTTGTGAGGTGCAAGCGGCGAGCGCGAGGAGGAGAAGAGAAGGGAAAAGCAGGTGTTTCATAAATAAGCGGTGTACATGGTTTTTGGGGAGGTTTGCCGAGTTGAATATCCGCAAAGGACACAAAAAAAACACCTTCACGGATCGGCCCGGAAAGGTAATTACTTCACTTCATCTGCCGTGCGCGACCATCGCATGGCACAAGTTTTTTGGGTGGAGAAAGACACTCCTTTCGTTCACTACCCAACCACTTCGCTATGCGCCCTTTTTTATGTTCAGTGTTGCTTGCCAGTAGCCTGTGGCTGCCTTTCGAGGCCGCCGCGACCACGATTATTCCGTTCCAATATTTGTCCCAACTCTACCTCGCGAGCGATGCTGTGGTGGTGGTGGAAGCTGCATCTCCTTATGAAACAACCAACAACGGCTGCACACACAACGACTGCGATTTCAAGGTCACCTTTAGGATGAAAGGCCCGCTCCTGCCGGGCGATCCGGTCATGTTGCGCCAGATTTCCTATTACGACCCCGTGGGTCGCTTGGACATTGTAGGCGATTTTCTACCGCAAGAAAACGCTACATACCTCATTTTTTTAAATGAAAATGACGGTATTTGGCGACCCATGATGCTGTCCTACTACATTTTCAAACTCACCCAACTGGTGGGCCAGCCAGAGGTGTTCTACTGGGTACCCGTAAAGGAAAGCCTCGGCATCGGCACCTTCGCTCGCCCGGACGGCACTGAGGCGGAGCCATTAGCCGTGTATAAAAAAGATCCCTTGATGCATTTGCTGCTGCAGTATAACGCGCATCCACAGCAGCCTTGGGATGCCAGCAGCGCCCGCACCGACATCCCACTCAATACGGCAATCGTAGCAGATCGTGCGCTGCCGACGGGTTGCGACTTCGACCTCGGAGGTGGCCTTTCGCGCTGGCAAAACCAAACCATCAGGTATTACTACGACATCACCAGCGCTCCCAACGATGCGGCAGCCCGTGTCAGTGGTACGCTGACTACCCTCAACACGGAGTACCCGGGATTGAACTTGATTAATGGCAGCACCACCAATTTTACGCCCGATTGTAGCGACAACTCGGTGGTAGGCCAGGATTTCATCAACTTCGCCAACAGCAGCCTGAACGGCAACCAGAGCGGCTTGATCTTTTTTGAAGACCCCTGCAACCAAATGGCCAACCTGACCAACTGCTCTGGGGTGCTGGGCGTAGGAGGGGGCTATATGCTCAGTACGACGCACACTTACAAAGGCGATACCTGGAAAAATGCTGCTTGGGGCTATCTCGTCGTCAACAATGGGGTGAGCGCCTGTCTGAGTGCCACCAATTATGAGCGCTTTCTGGCCCACGAAATGACCCATACCCTCAAGATGGACCACCTTGACCCGACTGCGTACCCCAACAACAACATGAACCCCTCGTGCTGCAATGCGATCAACATCAAAGACCGGCAGTGCATGAATTATGTGTATGAATCGCCCCTGCCCGTAGAGTTGGTTTCTTTCGAAGCCGTGGCCAGCGACGATGTTGTACTGCTGCGCTGGAAAACAGGGCAGGAACTGAACAACGACTATTTTATCTTGGACAAATCAAGCGATGGGCTGCACTATAACCTACTGACTACCATAGAAACCAGCCCAGCACAACCTGCCCTGTATGAATATATGGACGAGCAGCCGACTGCGGGCATTAATTATTATCGCCTATCGCAGAGAGATTTGGATGGTCAAGCCAGCGTGTTGGCCACTCGTGCGGTTACTTCGGGCGCGACCGCGCACTACACCTTGGTGCCTAATCCGGCCAATGGCAACTTGATTACCTTAACTGGCGCATCGGAAGAACTGCCAGTAGAATCGCTGGAGATTTGGGAGTCCAATGGTCGTACGTGTGTTCAGACCTGGTCTGATACATCCATTGCCAACGCATTAGAACTGTCTATCAGCGGCTTGTCGGCAGGGGTATATTGGCTGAGAATAAAAGCCGGAGCGCATGTAGAAGTGGTCAAGTTTGTCCGGCTATAGGAAAAATTTAGCGGAGGGGTTAGAACAAGGTTGAAATACAGGGCAAAGCAGAGTCATGGGGTCTATTTTCCTTGGCTTGGGGTCTATCCTCCTTGACTTGGGGATTTTGCTATACTTTTTTGGGAGCGGAAAACACCAAGCGCGGCGGGCTTGCGATGCATTATCTACGCAGTACAAGTAAAAAGGATTGTACCCAAATATTATCTTTTACCTCGGCCTCGCTGGCACAGGTAAAGTCGCCCAAAGAAGCCCCTACCCTATCCA
>JAYSUY010000498.1:0-4548 GCA_043718855.1 Saprospiraceae bacterium
CGAAGGGTGTAGAGGCTGTCCAAGCGGCGGGCCAGCGAGTCGGCGGTGCGCTGGTTTTTGATCAGGCCGCCGCCTGCCAGCAAAATGTGGCCCCAGCGGATGGCTTGGTGGGGAATGCCTGGAAGGGCCTCGAGCATTTTGTGCGCCGCGATGGACTTGCTTTTTTCCCAGCCGAGACTGCCATAGATGCCGCCCAAGTGGGCGTATAGCCGCGCTTGCTCGTAAGCATCTGCGCCCAACGACAAGGCTTCGGCTTTGCGCAGCCAATGGAGCGCGGGCAGCAGGTCTTCTTTTTTTTGATAAGCCATGCCGGAGTAGAGGGCCAATCGGAACTGGCGGCTCGCATCTGCGCTCGCACAGAGCGGCTCGGCTTGGCGGAGCCAGTAGAGCGACGAATCGGGATAGTCTTTGCACCAGTAGGCCAAGCCAAGCGCGATCATCGCATCGGCTTGGGTGCCGCCGCCGGGCCGGGCAGTGCGCATCGCTTCATGTAGCAGAGGCAAGGCGCGGGGGTAGTCGCCCAGATCCGTGTAGCAATAGGCCAGCCGGATGTCGGCCTCGGCGAGGCTGTCGGGCTGCTGGACATATTGGACGCGGGCGCGGCCAAAACAGGCCATCGCGGAGTCGTAGCGCTCAGCGGCGAACCAGTGGCGACTGGCTTGGAGGGGGGAGGCAGACTGGGCACAGACCTGGGGCAGCGCGAAGAGCAGGGCCAGCGCGAGGAGGGAGAGGGAGCGAAACATGAGGTGTGAGTTAGGAGGTATGAGTTATGAGGTATGGCGTTTTTACATCGGCCTCATGTCGCCAATAACCATGAACCCTGCCCAAAAGAACGGGCTGGCGGTGTTGGGATGAGCGCGGATAAAGTCGCGCTTGGCTTTCCAGAGCGCTTGGTCCTTGGGCAAGCCAAGGCGCAGGTTTTGGTAAAACAACGCCATCAGTTGCTCGGTGCTGCGGTCGTCCACCGTCCAGAGGGTGGTGACGATGCTCTTGGCGCCTGCATAGGTGAATGCCCGCGCCAAGCTGATGATGCCCTCGCCGCGCTGCACTTCGCCGATGCCTGTCTCGCAAGCCGACAGCACCACGAGGTCGGCGCAGAGCGTGAGGTTGTACACGTCGCGGGCGAAGAGTTTGTCGAACTTCGTAGAGTCGCTTTTTTCTGTAAAAGCCAGGTAGGCGAACTCCCCGGCCTGTGCGTCGGCCTTGCCGTGTGTGCTGAGGTGCAGCACGCGGAACCGTTCAGCCAACGGCATAAAAGCCGCTTTCTCCGCTGCCGCGCCCAAAAGCACCCGCCCGCCCAATATCTCTGCGGCGTTCCGCGCCTCCGCGCCAGTGTGGGGGAGGAAGGAAATCACGTCGCGCATCACGACAGCGAACACCGTGTCCAACTGGCTGAACGGGACTTGCCCGGTGCCGCGAAAGAAAGGCGCGACGGCCAGCACGCTCCCGGTCGGCTCGGTGTGGTGCTTTTTCTCCTGCATCTCGCGCAGCAGCGTGGCGGAAAACCCGCTGCTCAACTGGTGTTTCATGCCAAAGTACCGGTGGCTGCCGAAGTGGTCGGGGCTTTTCGGCACTTCGCACAGCAGCGCGTCGAAGGGCACCTGTGCGAGCACTCCGTCTGGCACTACCACCACTTTTCGGCGGAGCAAGCCCGCTATGGGGGCCACCAATTTTTGGTACAGGTTGGATGCAGCATTGGCGTACTGAATGGCGGAGAGGTAACGCGAAGGCGGGCTGCGCAGCGTGTAAGGGTCGGATATCGCGTGGCGCATCTCATTGGCCCAATCATCAAGCGGGAAGTCGCGCTTGATTTTTCGGAACTCTAAACGGCTCTTGTCCAGTACGATAACGTACACCGCGCTATCACCCACGAAGTATTCGAGCAGGCTGGTACTGTCGTCGAGCACGCGCTGCCGCAGCTCGGCCGGGCTGACCGTAGCGAGGTCGTATTGCAGGCGGTAATACTGTGGGTACTGGGTTTCCAAGCGTTTTTTCAGGGTCTCGTAGGCGCGGCTGGCATCGGCGGCGAGGGCGGCAGCGCGGTCTTTGGCGATCTGCTCTGCGGCTTCATGCTGGCGTTTTTCCTGCCAAGCGATCTCTACGCGCAGGTCGTACTCGCGGGCGAGCAGTGAGTCGGGCACTTGGCCGAACTGCCTGGCCTGGGCCGATTTCATGGCCGAATACAGCACCATGGAGCGCGACTGCTCCACGATGGCGAAGGCGGAATCGGCCCAGCGCGGCTCGGCCGTCGCGTCGCGGAGGGCGAGCATGGTGGCGAGGGCGCTTTCTACGGTCTTGTTCGCCTCTTTCAGGGGCTGCTCGCTGCCGCCTTTTTTTGGGAAAAAACTTCGGCCCGCCCGCTCGGCGGCGAACATCTGGCTGTACAGCGCGGCGGCGGCGTAGAGGTCGCTCATTTGCCCTTGCTGCTCGTAGCGGGTTTGCAGGGCATCGCACTTGCCAGAGAGCGCGTAAAAAAGGTCAGTGCTGTTCTGCACGGCTCGGATGTCGCCGGTGTAGCCTGTCACGGCGGCTGCTTCGTCGAAGTGGCGCAGGGCGGCGGGGAATTCTTTTTTTAGCATATAGGCTATGCCGATGCCTATCGCTAAGGCCGACTTTTCTTGCACCGAAGTCTCTGTTCCGTAGCGATAAGAAGAGTCGCAGCGGGCAAACCAGCGGAGGGCTTCGTCTGAGTCTTTTTTTTCTGCATAGAGGTTGCCAATGTTGAGGTAAATGGGTTGGAGATTATGAAAACCTGCGTCAGAGTGTACGATGCGGCAAGCGATAGACTTTTGATAATAATCCAGCGCAGGCTCCCAATCTCCTTTGAACATAGAGTAGTTGCCAGCATTGCCGTAGAGCACACTGAACACCGGGTGATCGTCGCCTTTGTACTGCAACTTGGCGATGGAGATGGCCTTCTTGCTATGCTTGATAGCAGATTCGTAATCCTCGTTGGCGGCATAGTTTTCAGCGATGTTGTTGTAGACGATGACCAACTCACCGTCTTGCTCGCCTCGGCTTTTTTTGATGATATAAAGTGCCTTTTTGAGGTAGTTTAAAGCAATTTTTGGGGAAGGCTGCAAATTGCTAATCAGGCTATAAACCAGAGGCAGAGAGGAGCAGTCGGGGCCGAATTTCTGGATGAATATCCGCTCTGATTTGAGCAGCAGTTCCATCGCTCGCCGGACATTTCCTTTTTGGCCCAAGAAGTTGCCGAGGTTGGCATAGAGTTCAGCCATTCGAGGATGGTCGTCACCCAGTATCGGAAGCACAACGCGAATAGATTTTTGGGTGTAATGGATGGCGGAATCAGGCTCACCCATTGCATTGTAAGTGACAGCCAGATTCATCCATGCAGCATCGTTTTCTATAGCCTCGCTGCCCACTGTAGCGGTAGTAATGGCAATTGCTTCTTTGAAATAAGCAATTGCTCTGGGGTAGTCCCCGTAGTATTGAGCGATCAAACCCAAGTTGCTTAGAGGGTTGCTTTTTGCGCGGCACAATTTCCCAAAAATGCTGTCCCAGATGGCGATGCTCTGCTCGTAGCATATCTTGGCGGAGTCAATCTTCTCTGATCTCAAACAGCAATTGCCCAAGTTGACCATACTTGCCGCCACTTCATCGCTGTAAAGTCCAAAAGCCTTCTGCCTGATTCCCAATGCTTTGCGGCAATAGTAAGTCGACGAGTCAAAAATTTGCAGATCGAAGTATGCAGCATGGAGGCTGTTGTAAGATTCCGCTGCAAGCGGGCTTTCGCCTTTGCCGTTGGCTTCCTTGATGGACAACGCGCGTTCATTGCTCCCGATGCTCGCTCTGGGGTTGCCGCTGCGAATCTGGCAATACCCAATCTGGTGATACAAGGTTGCTAAATCCAAGTTCAGTGTATCGCCCGCAGCGATGTACTTGGCTGCGCCCTGCTCATAAGCGCGTAGCGCGGCAGTATAGTCGTGACGGCCCAACAGGCTGTCGCCTTCGGCCATGCCGAATATGACGCGCGCTGGGCTGGGCTGGGCAATTTTGGAGGAAGTCTTACAGCCGATGGCGAGGAGGGCCAGCAGGGAGGCAAAGGCAAGAAAGGGCGCGGAAGATGCTTGCATGGTGGGTGGGCAGGTTTAGATTTGGTAAACTTAGTCGCTTTTCTCAAAGAGGGGGCAAATTCAAATCTGGGCGTGTTTTCCAAAACTCATCTGGAGTTGGTGTCGGTCTGTTGCATCTGCAATTCACCACTTTGATTAAGTAGTCAAAGTAAAGTTTGGAGTCTTGGTATGGTGGTGGTGGTGATGGTTTTTTGTAATCACAATTTCCTGCGCGGCTCCCCCAGCAAAGTTGACAATACGTCGTTACGGTTTCCGGTGTGGTTGTGCCCGGAATGAATCTTGTCGAAGCCCACTGTCCAACGCCATTACAAGCACAGCATACTTTCTGTGCCGAAGAGGTTTGGTAAAAGGTAAAAGTCAGTACAAAGACTGCGAAAATCTTGAGTGCTTTTTTCATAAAACTTGAAAGTGAGTGAAAGTGAAAACTTGAAAAAATTATGTGACGTTGAAT
>JAYSUY010000499.1:0-1682 GCA_043718855.1 Saprospiraceae bacterium
TGCGAAATCTGGGGGAGCCTAAGTTTTACAAATAAAACATTGTACACATGAAACTCATCTCCTTCACCCGCCGAAGCCTTGGCGTAGGCGGGCTTCTCCTCCTCACCCACCTCGCTTCCGCTCAAAACCAGCCCCCCACCATCCAAAACCTCAGCGCCACCGTCAACTGGCCCACCAACACCCTCACCATCCAGTACGACGCGCTAGACGCGGAAGGCGACCCGCTCGACATCTCGCTCGAGGTTTCCAACAACGGCGGCAAAACCTACCTGCTCACCAGTACCGTACCCGCCAGCGGCCACATCGGTTTTCCCGTAGCCCCTGGCACCGACCGCATCATCACCTGCGACGTGAGCATACTGGCCCTCACCACGGGTACCTTCACCGTGCGCGTGGTGGCCGACGACCGTCAGCCCTTCGATTTGCAAGCCTTGGTGAACGAGGTGGACAGCAACCGCCTCCGCGAAAACCTCCGCTTCGTGGAGGGCATCCGCCACCGCACAGCGGGCAAGGCGCACTTGACTGCGGTGGCCGACTCGCTACGGCAACTCTTCGCTTCGTCGGGCTTATTCGCTGATGAACAGACCTTTAGTTACACGGGTGGCTACACCGGCCGCAACATACTGGGCACCTTTCCCGGCACCTCCGCTGCCGCAAAAGTCGTGGTGGCTGATGCGCACTACGACTCGGTGAGCAATGCCCCCGGAGCCGACGACAATGGCAGCGGCACGGTCGGCGTGATGGAACTGGCCCGTCTGCTCAGCCGCTACCCAACCAAAAAATCGCTGCGCTTCATCGGTTTTGACCTCGAAGAAGCGGGTCTCATCGGCAGCACCCGCTACGTCAGCACGGGCATACCCACAGGCGAGAGCATCGAGGGCGTATTCAACTTTGAGATGATCGGATTCTACTCCAACCAGCCCAACAGCCAGCAACTGCCAGCGGGTTTCGAAATCTTGTTTCCTGCGGCCTACAACCAGGTGGCGAACGACGGCTTTCGGGGAAATTTCATCACCAACGTGGGCAATACGACCTCCAAGCCGCTCATCGCGCTGTATGCCAACTCGGCTGCGCAGTATGTGCCGGGCCTAAAAGTGGTGTCGGTGGAGGTGCCGGGCAACGGCCAGATCGCACCCGACCTGCGCCGCAGCGACCACACGCCGTTCTGGGAAGCCGGTAAACAAGCCCTGATGCTGACCGACGGAGCCAACTTCCGCAACACTTGCTACCACACGCCCTGCGACACGGCAGAGGACAAACTGGACTTCCGATTCATGTCGCAGGTGGTAAAAGCCACGCTCGCCTCTATGGCGCAACTCGCTGAAATTCAGCACGGCGACTGGGCGACAGTGACTTTTAAAAACACGTCGCGCAACCAAGAGCGCATTACCCGCCCCTGCGCCCTCAGCCTCAGCAGCAGCCCGAAGGAGCGTGATGTACTGAATCTTTTTACCCAAGATTGCCCGCTTCAGCAAGTCGGCTTCGAACTCTACGACGAGCGGGGGGCGCTGCTTTTCCAGCAGGACATCAATCCACTGCCGACGGAAGGGCAGATGCAGATTTTCCTGCCCACAGGGCTGGTGCCGGGGATGTATTTCGCTAAATTTTCGTGGACGGATGGGAGTTGGACTGATCGGGTGATCATTCGTTAGGCCACTCAGAAATGGAACGCGGGTGATAAT
>JAYSUY010000500.1:0-4539 GCA_043718855.1 Saprospiraceae bacterium
TTGGTGAAAAAATGAGGCGGATGAACCGGATCGAGGGGAGGGAAAGTTCCAAGGGCTGAATTCAGACATCCCACTCACCGCTCCAGCACGAACCGCACCGCTTGAGAGAATCTCTGCTCCGAAGCATTTGTTACCACCAAGTAGTACAACCCACTTGCCAGCCCTGCGGGCAAATCCAGCGCAAGCCACTCATTTTCAACAGCATAATTCTGCGATAGCACCACTTGTCCTTGCGCGTTAAGCACCTGTAGGTAAATTGGGGGTTGGAGGTTCGACTCAAAGTCTAACCTCCAATCAGCCATCTGGACGAACAACGTGCCGCTGGTCGGGTTGGGACGGATTTGTAATGGAGAATTGAGAATTGAGAATTGAGGGCGAGATGTAGGCTCAATTCTCAATTCTAAATTCTCCATTACTGTATTCTCCATTCCCACATACGCCTCCACCGGACACACCTGCACATTTAAGTAGGCCTCTGAGTACGCACCATCAGCCAGCCTTGCCGCCACATGCAGGAAACCGGGAGCCGCTTGTTGGGGCAAGGTGTACTCAAAAACATCCCCTGCGCCGCTGCTTACATTTCCCGCAACTGTCTTGTAACGAACCGAGTAGAACGGCGAAGCGTTCGGGTTGCGCACCGCGTAAGTGTTGCCGCTGGGGGCCGTGTAAGTCGCCCCCTCCTTGGGCGACACAGCCACCACGCCGTTTGGCAGTTGGAGGTAAGCAAATTGCAGCGGGCTGGCGCAGGTGTTCACCATGCGCACCCGGTAACGGCGTTGACCCACAGCGTCCAGCCGAACGCCCAGCAACTCGAAGCGGAGACAGCCGGGCGGCGTTTTCACATCGCAAGGCGGATCAGGCGGCGCGAGCAACACCCCCACGTTGAAGCAACACGTGTCTCGGATGCCGCAAGTATTGGCCGCCTCGTAGCACACCTGCGTGTTGCCAATCGGGAATGCCGCGCCCGATGGCAAGCCTTGCAACAAAGCCAGCGAGACCGCTGGATCGGAGCAATCCGTTGTAAAAGAGGGCATTGCATAATTCACCGATGCGCTGCTGTTGACTGTCGGGACCGTCACCGTCAGGCTGGCTGGGCATTGCACATCCAACTCCAGAGCGGGCGGAAGCACCGTCACCCGGAAGCAGCAAGTGTCGCGGATGCCGCAGTTAGTGACTGCTGCGTAGCACACTTTCGTCACACCCAGCGGGAAAGTATCTGCGGCAAAAGGCCCTTCCAGCAAGGCCAAGCCTACATCCGGGTTGGGGCAATCGGTGACAAAACTGGGCAACGCGTAGTCCACCGCAACCCGGTCTGTGCCGATCGGCACATTCACCGTCAAGTCAGCCGCGCACTGCAAGTTGAGGCTCGTGATGATCCACTGGAGCGTGTACGTCACAATCGAATCGCAGCCGTCGGGGGTGAAAAAATTCAGCACCACAGTGCCCGGCTTCGTGTAGTTGTTGCCACCAAGGGTCACCTTCTGGCCGGGATAAAACGAGATGGTGTCCAAGCCGATTTTCACCGGGCAGAGTTCCAGAAAGTAAGTAGTCAATGTATCGCAACCACCTGTAAAAGAAGGCTCTGTGACCGTGATGGTATCAGGCGCGAAGTAAAGATTGCCGCCCAGGCTGACCGAACTATTGGGCTTCAGGGCCAGCGTCACCGACTTCGTAGGGTTGCTCAACATCTCCACCTGCACCGTGTCGCGCTGCACCCGCCCGCAGATATCAGTCGTCGCCACACTGTACGCGCCAGCCGCGCTCACCGTCAGCGAAAGCGCGGTGCTGCTGTCTTGCCAGAGATAGGAAACAAAACCCGCAGGGACTTGAAGCGTCAGTGTTTTGCCGGGGCAGAGCGAGCGATCGGGGCCAAGCGCGACACGGGGCACCACCACTGGAGGCGGGCAAACGAGCGTCACCGCGAGGTCGTCGGGCTGCCATGTGGCGGCGAAGGGTGCCGTGATGGTAGGCGATACAAAAAGTCCCTGCGAAAGCCGTCTGGCCACCGGGCCAAGCACGTTTCCGCTGGGGAGCGTTGCCACAGTTACCCCGTTGCACGGCCCCTGCACCTCCAAGTTTAGGTCGGTTTTGAGTAAAAAAGCGACATCCGCCCGCCCATCATGCAGGGCAAAAAACAGGTAGTCGCCCAGCAGCGCAACGCGGTGCTTCGTTTTTTCCAGAACAACCGGAGTACCGCTCATTGTGCCCAACTCCACCTGCTTGGCAGCCAGCAAGTTGCCATTCAGGTCGGTTTTCAGCAGCACATAGCGGGTAGGCGAAGTTTTTCCCATCAGCACATAGCCGCCCGGCACGGCCAGCAAATCCACCTCACCCAGCAGCGGCACCTCGTAGCGGCGCACCCACAGCACAGTGCCGAGCGGAGCGGTTTTTTGCAGAAAAAGTTGTGTTGGCGCAGCAGCACCGTTCGCGGTCGGGTGGCCGGTGTAAGCAGATATGGCGTGCGACTGGTCAAAAATCACCGCCCCGTAGTCCCCAAACGAGCCAGCAGCCGTCGTGTCGGTGTGACCAACCTGAATCCATTTTTCGCCACCGCCAATGACGGTCAGGTTACTCAGCATCATCCTCCGTCGGCCCGATGTCGCTACATCTTGCCCGACAGCGTACCAATCGTTGCCGCTCAGCGCAGCAGCGTTGAACACTTGGCTGTGGGTTTCGGAGTCGTAGCGCCGCCCAGTGGTTGACACGATATTTCCCGTAGCGCGGTCGAGTTGGACGCTCTCTGGCACTTGCCGATCATTGGTAATCAGCACATTCTGGTAAAGCAGCAGGTTGCCAGTATTGGTCTCCACAACACCGCCGCCGCTCACAATGGGACTATCGAGGTTGCGAAACCAAGCCATCAGGCCTGTAGCAGGGTTGTAGCGAAAAGCAAAACCAGTGCGCCCCGTAGGCGAGTCGCCCCGGTGACCACAACCCACTAACCTACCATCGGAATCCACCAGCAAGTCGGTGATGGTGAGCGGCTCGGCACTGGGCAGCGACATGGTCCGCAGCACTTCGCCGTCGGGCCGCATTTTGGTGAGCGTGGCTTGGTCGCCCTTCCGCCCGGCGAGGTAGAGCGTGGTGTCGGGTGCAGTGCGGATACAAGTCACCCATTGCCGCTGACTGTTGTTGCCGAGGCGCTGGAGGAAGGTGCGCGGCTCGCAGGGGTTTTGCGGAGCAGGGCCTTCGTTTTGGCAAACCACCTGAATACCCAACGGTGTGGGCGGGGGCAATTCACTGGGCGTATCTTCAGACACGGCATTGTCAGCAATAGAAGATTTGAGCGTCCTTTTTTCAAAAAACGGGTTGATGAGCGGCACGGGCAGCACAGTGAGCGGGCTGAGGCGGTTGCAGCCCGCGATGTTGCCGTTGCGGTCTATTTTGGCAAAAACGGCTGCGCTTTGGAGTCCAATTTGCTCGCTGCCGATGATGTAGATGGCATCGCCGTCGGTCAGTATCTGGTTCTGCGCTTTGCCGTAGTTGAGTGGCGCGGCAGTTGTGTAGGCCAATTTTTGCGCCCAAAGCAAGTTGCCAGCCTTATCGGTCTTGATGATAAAATCGCCGTCCGCACCGGCAGTGCCGCTCGTGTTTTGGCCCAAAATGATGTAGCCATCCGATACCGATACGACGCTTTTCCCCACCTCCTTGGTGTAGCCAAAATTCGTGATGTCGAATTTTTTTAGCCAAACGAGCGTCCCGTCAAGTGTCGTTTTTTGTAGAAAAATATAGCCTGTCGTGGTGGCATTCGTCAGGTCGTTGCCGCTGGCGAGCGACACGAGGGTATCATTTTCCATCAAAAGGTCTTGCCCGACGAGCGCAGAGCGGGCCGCAACCGGTACAGAGCCGAGCAAACTCCATACGGGGGTGCCAGCCGTGTCGATGCAGGCTATACTTTGGCGTTGGTAGCTGCGTATCGTGATTCCGTAGAGGAAACCTAAGTCGTTGATGCCGGTCGTGTAGAGTTTTCCCTGATGATACAGGGCGGAGCGGATGTCCTCATCGTTGCCCATCTGGTAGGAGCGGGAGCCTTCCGGGATGAGCTCGCCTGTGTTGCGGTCGAGCAGCAGGATGTCGGCAACGGAATTCAGGTTGAAGCGGTAGCCATACACGAAAAAGTGTCCTCCGGGGCCATTTTCGATCACTCCGTTGGCGAACAAAAACCCGTCGTTCAACTTGCGGCTCCACAACAATTGCCGTGCTTGCGGGTCGTATCGGAAAGCGAAACTCGGCTCTGGCGTGTTCGGGTCAATCGGCTCAGACACGCCGCAGCCCACCAGCATACCTTCGGAATCCACCATGATTTCGGTGAAAAAGTTGGGGAAACCCGCCCCAGTGCTGACTTGCACTTGCTCCAGCAGAATGCCCGCCCGCGACATTTTCACGAGCAGGGGCTGCCCGGCGCGGCTGCACCCCAGCCAAATGTTGCTGTCGGCATCGAAGCACATGGTGTTGCCGGTATCGCAGTTGAGTTTTTGGAAAAAATACTGCGGGGCTTGGGCAGGGAGGAGGGCAGCACAAATCAGGAAGGCAGTGAAA
>JAYSUY010000006.1:0-6891 GCA_043718855.1 Saprospiraceae bacterium
CAGAAGTTTCACGCCTCGGCTCAACTATGAAATCATAAAAACCACCTTCCCAATAACCCCGCCCTGCCTCGCAAACTGATAAGCCTCCCGGAATTCATGCATTGGAAAGGTTTTGGCGATGGTAATTTCCAAGCCGTTAGCAACCCAATCGCACAAATCCCGGAGGTTTTCCTGCGTCGGCGTAGCCATGATGATTTCGAATTTTTTGGACGACCACAGGTTGTTGACAAACGCCAAAGCCATGTCCACGGGGTTGGGCAGGGTGCTGACAAACGCCGATTTGGGCTTCATCAATGGCTTTGCCTTGCCGAAAGGCAGTGTGCCCGACAGTTCAAAAACAGCCTCGAAAGCGGCGTTTTGCCCCAAAATCTGCCCGTTTTTATAGTCAATCAGCACATCAGGCTTCCATTTTTCCAAAAAAGACAAGCCCTTGCCGCTCGCCACCGCCGTCACTTTCATGCCTTGCTTTTTTGCCATTTGCACGGCGAGCAAGCCAACGCCGCCGCTGGCACCGTTTATCAGAATGTGGTCGCCCGGTTTTACTTTTGATTTTTGAAAAACGTGCAGCGCGGCAGCCCCGACGCTGATCATGGCGGCGGCGGTTTCAAAGGAAATACTGTCCGGTTTTTTGTACGCGGACGGCTCGGCGATGACCAAATATTCAGCCAACGCCTCGCCTTTCATGGCGGACATGGCACCGAAAACCGCGTCGCCAACTTTGAACGCGCTCCGACTGCCCGTTTTTTCGACAATCCCGGCGAAGTCGAAGACCACACCTTTCGGGAATTTAGAGCCGGTAATCATCTTCATCTGACCTTCGATGATTTTCCAGTCCAAGGGGTTGATGGCGGCGGCTTTTACTTTGACCAGCAACTCGTTTTCCTTGATGGTCGGCACGGCGGTTTCGACCATTTGCAGGTCGTCAAAGTTGCCATATTTGTTGAAAATTACCTTTTTCATTTTGACCTATTTTTTTGTTGAAAACATACGTTTTACCGCCGCTTCTGCATCATGAACGTCTTCATTGAAACAGATTTTTGACTTTGACGCATATTGATGCACGGCGTTTATCAACCTTTCGAACAACAACAGTTTGTCCGGTCTTTTGCGCAAGCCCGCTCCGACCAATATCACGTCAAATTGGTTTGCTGTCAGTTCGGCGGTCAATACTTCCAGCGGGCGACCTCCGTCAGTTATATCCAGATAGCACCATTTGGCATCATAACCTGCCGCAACGAGGTTGTCTTTGGTGATTACCGACAGCCTGTGAATTTCCGCAGGGTCGTACCCGGGGATATTGTGGCTTGTGATTTTGGAGGTATCCACCCCAATCAGCAAAACACGATTCGTCTTATCCATCTTGATTTTGATTATTGTTTGGAAAGAAAATTGAGAATATCCTGCGCCAATTCGTCCGAGCCTTTTCCAAAACTGAAAAAGCCGTGGTCGGTGCCTTCGTAAATTTTGAACTCCATGTTGCGGTTTTCTTTTTGCAAACGCTCGGCGTACATTTTTGAAGACCTCAGCAACTTGTCGTTGCCCGCCCCGACGATAAAAACGGGCGGCAAATGCTCGAAAGCCGGCATATCCATCGGCGTTACGGGTATGAGCGACACAAAATCCTTTTCATGGGCTTTTGCGCCCGCATACGATTTGACAAAGAGTTTGGCACTGGGAAAGCCGTCTTCAATCAACGAAATCCTGTCCATGACCCCGTAAATGGGCAGTACGCTTTTCACTTTTGGCATCAGTTGGGCATCCGCCGCTGTGTCCAATTGCTCCAACAGTTTTGGATTGGAAAGAAAAATCGCCAGCATCATCGCCAGATTTCCGCCCGCCGAGTCGCCAATCAGGTGAATTTCGTTGAATTGCGAATGGTTTCGCTTAATCCAAACCAATGCTTTCAGCAAGGAGCGCAGAATTTGCGGGTGCGGATGTTCAGGCGCGAGCGGATAATTGAGGCTGAAAACAAGGTAGCCCGCGTCCGAAAATTTCAACAGCGGTTTGAAATAAAACCTGCCTTTGCTGCCCGTAATCCAACCGCCGCCGTGAATGTGAACGATGGCAATTTTTTGCCTTGAAGGCGACTGGGGCGGGATGAAATCTAATTTTTCGCCCGGCAAATTGCCATAGGCATGTTCCGTCACCCGGCCCGCCGGGAATTTTTTGCCACCGATGGTTTCAAGGAGCGGCATCAAGAGGTTGCGCCATGCGCCGACGGTCATTTTTTCGCCGAAGGTCAATGGGGTCGGAATCGTCGTATCTTTCATTGATCAGAAATTTTTTTCAACAAAAATTGATTGATGCTGCAAAGGTGGGAGAGGGTAGGCTACTTTTGCTACTAAGTATGAAAAAACTACCGGTAGTTTTCAGGATACTTGCCCAAAAAATTTATCTAACTATCAGACAATCAATTTTCTAAAATGGAAGGTAAAAGGAACAAGGAGTTCGGCATGAAGGTCGTCGCCGATGTTTTGGACATCATCGGCGGCAAGTGGCGGGGCAAAATCTTGGCAAGACTTTGCGACAGCCCGCTGCGCTTCAACGAACTGAAAGCGAGTTTGGGCAGCGTCACTTCGTCCACTTTGACGAAGGAGCTTCGCTACCTCGAAGACATCAAAATCGTGGAGCGGCGGGTGCTCAACACCTCCCCCGTGACGGTGGAATATGCGCTCACGGAACACGGCTCGTCCATCAAGGAAATCATCGAGAGCATCGTAAAATGGGGCATCAAGCACCGGGAGACGGTGTTTGGAAAGACGGGATGAGTTTTGACTGACATTTTCATCCAAACCCAAAAATGTTGGAGCCCCAGAGAGGGTTGGGCGCGACAAAAAAAGGCCGCTAGGGGGGCTTTTCGCCGTTCACTTCGCCACTTTTTTCAAAAATTCCTGCCGGTACATGGCCCCAACGGGCAGTTCGGTTTTTCCCAAAAACACGCGCCCGCCATCCACCTGCGTCAGGCAACCCATGTGGATGATGTACGACTTGTGTATCCGGGCAAACGTTTATGATCTTTGGTATGAACCTCCATGTTGCTGAACCGAAAGTCGCCATCAAAAATCTGGTAGAAAATTACCCACTGTTCGGCGTAAAAAAGGGTGCATAATTCCTCAAAGGTCAAATCATTGCGCCTTAATTTTTGGAAATAGGTATGCTAAACAGGAACATCATATTGATTGGAATTGCCCTGTCCGTTTTGTGCTTGATCGTTGCATCGCTCAACTATCCCGGCGGCAGCCCCAAAGACATCCACTCCGTTGGGTTTCAATGGACAGAAAACTACATCAGCGATATGCTGGAATTCAAAGCCGTCAATGGGGCAGATAACAAAGCAAGACCGTTTGCCGTAGTGGGGGTGATGCTGATGGGGCTGAGTACCGGCTTTGCGTTCGTCAGGTTTGCCCGAAAATTGAGGGTCAAAAACCTGTCGGTCGTCATCAAATACGGCGGGCTGCTTTTGATACTGCTTACCGCCTTGGGCACCGTCCCTTCGCTGCACGACTTGTCAGTGACGTTGAGTATCTTCCTGAACTTGTTGGTGTTTTTTTACGTGATGGTTACCCTTTTAAAATCACGGCTTACGGTGTTCAAGGTGCTTTCGGTTGTGTTTTTGGCGAGTTTTTATGGAGCGTCTTACATGTATGGCACGAAAAACGGATTGGAATACATGCCGCTGGTGCAGAAGATCACCCACATCGTCCAGATTGTATGGATTTTGGGCTTAGAGTATTTTACTCGGGAGGAGGATTTTGAGCACCTGACTTGATGGTAGTCGGCAAAGGACTGTCGTGAAATGAACTGCACAAGCCAGCCCACTACTGGACATTTTTCACACAACGCCACAACGCCACGACGGTGATAGGGCTAAATCATTTAAAGTGAAGTCGTTGTGCCGTCGTGGCGTTGTGTGAAATCAAAATGTCCAGTAGTGTGGCTGTTGCATTTGAACCTTGAATCTGTGTGTTTCAAAACACCGTCACACTCCCCGCTGCCGCATCGCCTCGTACAGCACGATACCCGCCGCCACGCTCACGTTGAACGAGTCGAAGTCCGTCGCCTGCGGGATACGCACCACCGCGTCGGACATTTTTTGCAATTTGGGGTGTACGCCCTCACCCTCTGAACCCATCAGGATGGCGGTCGGCAAGGTGAAATCGGCTTGATACACCGGCACCGTTCGGTCGCCCAGTGCTGTGGCAACTACCTGAATTCCTGACTGTTGGAGCCACTCCACCGCGCTGAACAGGCTGCGCACCCGGCAGAGTCGCACCCGCGCCAGTGCGCCCGCACTGGCTTTCATCGCCTCCTCGTTGGCCAATGCTGAGCCGCTCTGCGGCACCACCACCGCGTGTACCCCGGCGCACTCCGCCGAGCGGGCGATGGCCCCAAAGTTGCGCACATCCGTCACCCCATCCAGCAGCACGAGCAGCGGCACCTCGCCTTGCTCGAACACGAACGGCACCACATCTTCGAGCGATACATACTCCACCAGCGAGAGGTAGGCCACCACGCCCTGGTGCTGGCCTTTCACCATTTTGTTGAGTTTTTCGCGCGGCACCACTTGCAGCGGGATGCCGTATTCCTTGGTGAGGTGGCGGATTTCTTTTTCTGATTCGCCCCGCTCGCCTTGCTGAAAAAATACTTTCTCCACAGGCTTGCCTGCGCGGATGGCCTCGGTGACGGGGTGGTGGCCGTAGATGTAGTTGTGGTCGGTCATATTTAAAAGTTACACCAGCCCCGTTGGGGCGTAGCATCGGTAGAAAAACAGTGTACCGCACCAGCCCCATCGGGGCGTAGCATCGGTAGAAAACGGTGTGCCGCACCAGCCCCGTCGGGGCGTAGCATCGGTAGAAAAACGGTGTGCCGCACCAGCCCCATCGGGGCGCAGCATCGGTTTTACCATGAATCAATATCCAAAAAATCAAACAAAAACTCTTCACGATATTCAATCTCCAAATTGCTCAATATGCCCAAATATTCTTCGCGGAATGTATGTGCGCGGTGGTGTTCTTCCTGATTATCAATATATTGAATCACTGTAGGCCGTTGTGAACGGCTGTATGAAAATGCTCCATAACCTTCCTGCCAACTGAACTGGTATGGGGTGAATTGATTTTCCTTGATGAACTTATTCGACGAGGTCTTGATCTCTTCTACTAACTTGGACAGTGCCTGTTTGGGGTTGTAACCGATGAAAATATGGACGTGGTCGGGCATTCCATTGATACGGAGCATTTTGTGACCATTATCCTGCACGATGCCGGTAATGTATCGGTAGAGTTGGTCTTTCCAACTTTTGTGAATCAGGCTCTGGCGGCCTTTGACAGCAAAGACGATTTGGATGCTGATTTGAGTTTTTCTACCAATGCTGCGCCCCGATGGGGCTGGTACGGCCTGCTGTTTTTCTACCAATGCTGCGCCCCGATGGGGCTGGGAGACAACCTAGGTTTCTAACCTTCGGCAAAAATAATTTTTCCCAACGGGTCGAATTTTTTAAAATCAGAAATAACTTTGCGTCTCAAAGTTATTTTTTTAAAAACCCGACTTGCTACATTGCTTTCAATTATGAAATACCTGCTTCTTGTTCTTTTCATCGCACTCGCCACCCTGCCGCTTGCTGCCCAGCAGCCATCCGAACGTTTTGTCGAGGTCATCGGCCAAGCCAGCCGTTTGGTACCAGCCGATGCCTACTTTTTCTCCATCACCGTCAACCCCGGCGCGGCTTGCCAGATACCTAAGCAGGGGCGCAACTGGGAGAAGGAAATCAAAGACTGCAAAGAAGAGCAGGGTAAGTTGGTCGCTTCGCGGGAGGCGATGTTGGCGGCTATTTTGGGGTCTTTCAGCGGCAAGATTCAAGAAGTGCAGCGCGAGGCATCGGGAAGTTATTGGGAAGGTATGCCTGATGTTCACTACTTCACTTGCCGTAACTATATGGATTACAGCGGCTTGCTTACGCGTATTCGAGAGGTGGAGGGGCACCCGTTTAAAGTCGAACTCAATTATGCCCAAACCCTCAATCCGCAAGAAATCATGGCAGGTCTAGATGTAGAGTGTTTGAAAAACGCCCGCGAACAGGCTCAGGCTATGGCAAGTGTGTTGGGAATGGTTGTCGGCTTGCCACTTCAAATATTTGACAACGAATCAACAGAACCGAGTGGATCCCTCATGGAGAAGAGCCTACTTGACGAGATGACAAAACGAACGCGAGGCAGCCGAACTCAATACTCTTCTACCTCACCTAACGACAAAGGTGAAGTATTCTTCGAAGCACGCGCAAGAGTACGCTTCGAGATGAAGCCGCAGTAATCCACCCTACTAACTCATCCACAAATCCACAACAATCATGGCCGACACCAACCAACACCTCGAACACCTCGCCGAAATGCGTGCCCTCATGGAGCGCAGCACCCGATTCCTGAGCCTGAGCGGACTGTCGGGCGTATGGGCCGGCCTCTGTGCCCTTGCGGGGGCAGCCACTTTGTACGCTTGGCTGGGCTTGCGGCCTTTTTCTGCCGGAGCGAAGTACGACTACTTCTTCGCGGCGATCGACAACCGGGCCTGGGGCCTCGGCTACCAAGAGGTGGTGGTTTACATCGCGCTGGCGGTGGTGGCTACGGCCATCGCGGGCGGCGTATTTTTCACCGCCCGCAAGGCCCGCGCCCGCGGCGAGCGGGTGTGGGACGCTTCCTCCCGACGGCTGCTGTGGGCGATGACCGTGCCGTTGGTGGCGGGCGGTGTGTTTTGCCTCGCCCTGCTGAGTCGGGGCTACCTGAGCGTGTTGGCCCCTACTACATTGGTTTTCTATGGTTTAGCCTTGGCAAACGGCAGTAAGTACACCATCCGAGACGTGGAGAACTTGGGCATCTGCGAAATCGCGCTGGGCTTGGC
>JAYSUY010000051.1:0-2425 GCA_043718855.1 Saprospiraceae bacterium
ACAAATATCTCGCGGCTCTGCCGCTGTCAAAAACAGAACCAATCGACCCCTCCCGTTGGGGGAGGGGCCGGGGGTGGGGTTGAACGAGCGGCACCACCACACTTTCAACTTTCACCTCTGTTTTATGAAAAAACTCAGCCTTTTACCCGCCATAGCCAAAGCGACGGCGGGCCTACTGCTCCTGTTGGTCTGCGCCCAAGCCACCTTTGCCCAAACGAAAATCTCCTCCGCCACCTTCGGTGCCATCGAAGCCCGCAGCATCGGGCCAGCCGTCATGGGCGGGCGCATCACCGCCATCGAAGGTGTAAACAACAGTCCCAAAACACTTTACGTCGGCACAGCGGGCGGCGGCCTCTGGAAATCCAACACGGCAGGCATGACCTTCGAGCCGATTTTTGACAAGTACCCCCAGAGCATCGGCTGCCTCGCCATTGACCAGAACAAGCCCGAAACCATCTGGGTCGGCACCGGCGAAAGCAATATGCGCAACAGCGTAGCCGTCGGCCTCGGCCTCTACCGCAGCACCGACGCGGGTCGCAACTGGTCCAAAATGGGTCTCGAAAACTCCGAGCACATCTCCAAAATCGTGCTTCACCCCACCGATGCCAACACGCTGTATGTGGCGGTGCCCGGCAAACTCTGGAGCGACAGCCCCGACCGAGGCCTCTACAAAAGCACCGACGGCGGCAAAACGTGGGCTAAAATTCTCTACACCGACGAAAAAACGGGCTGCGCCGACATCCTCATGGACCCCCGCAACCCCGAAGTGCTGCTCGCCTCCATGTGGCAATTTCGCCGCACACCCTACTCCTTCAGTTCCGGCGGCCCCGGCAGCGCGCTCCACAAAAGCACCAACGGCGGCAAAACTTGGCGCAAAATCACCAGCGGCCTGCCCACCACAGAGTTTGGCCGCATCGCCCTCGCCAGCGCACCCAGCGCACCCGACAATATGCTGGCCATCGTGGAAAGCGAAAACACCAGCCTGATGATTTCTGCCGACGGCGGCGAAACCTGGAAGTACCAGAGCGCGACGACCAACGTGACGGCCCGGCCTTTCTATTTCAGTACCATCGTGGTGGACCCGAAAGACCCGAAGCGCGTGTACCGCCCGGCTTTCACGCTCTCCATCAGCACCGACGGCGGCTACTCGTTCAGCGAGGCCAGCAACGACGGTGGCTGGGTACACTCTGACCACCACGCGCTGTGGATCAACCCCAACGTGACGAGCCAGATGTACCTCGGCACCGACGGCGGCGTGTACATGAGCCTCGACCAAGGCATCACTTGGATGCACCTCAACACCCTACCCGTTTCGCAATTCTACCATGTGCAGGTGGACGACAAATCGCCCTACAACGTGTACGGTGGCTTGCAGGACAACGGCTCGTGGCGCGGCCCCTCGCTGAGCACGGGCGGCATCGAAAACCGAGATTGGGAGAATGTGGGCGGTGGCGACGGCTTCTGGGTGCAGCCCGATGCTGAAAACCCCGACTATGTGTACAGCGAAAGTCAGGGCGGCAACATATCGCGCCTCAACACGCGCACGAGCCAGTCACAGTTCATTCAGCCACAGGAACTTAAGGGCGATGCCAAGTACCGCTGGAACTGGAATACGCCGCTTGTGAAAAGTCCTGTGAACCGCAAGGCGTTGTACTGCGGAGCGCAGTTTCTCTTCAAAACGACCGACCAGGGCCGCAGTTGGACGCGCATTTCGCCCGACCTGACCACCAACGACACGCTCAAACAAAAACAGGCCGCCAGCGGCGGCGTGACGGTGGACAACACGAGCGCCGAAAACCACTGCACGATTTTCAACATCGCCCCCTCGCCGCTCGACGAGAACCTGATCTACGTTGGCACCGACGACGGCAACATCCAAGTGACCCGCGACGGCGGTAAAAACTGGGAACTGATTTCCAAAAACATACCCGGCGTGCCGCCTGGCACTTGGGTGAGCCGCGTGGAGCCGAGCCATTTTGACAAAAACACTGCCTACGCCACCTTCGATAACCACGCCTACGGCGACATGAAAACCTACGCCGCCAAGACCACCGATGGGGGAAAAACGTGGGCTTCAATCAGCACCGACAAGGTGCTGCAAGGCTACGCGCACACCATCGCGGAGGATTTGGCGAACCGGAATTTGCTCTTCCTCGGCACCGAGTTCGGCCTGTACATCAGCATTGACGGCGGCCAAAACTGGGTACTGTACAAGGCCCGGCTGCCCGAATACGTCGCTGTGCGCGACATCGTGGTGCACCCCAAAACCAACGACTTGGTGCTGGCTACGCACGGTCGCGGCATTTTTATCGTGGACGACATCTCGCCGTTCCGTCGCCTCACGGCTGATTTGCTGAATAAAGATTTGGTGATGCTGCCCACCCGCCCCACGCCCATCACAACGGGCCATTACGGGCAGGCCTTC
>JAYSUY010000501.1:0-4538 GCA_043718855.1 Saprospiraceae bacterium
AACGGAATAGAGGCCCGCGCTGCAAGCGAAGATGCTGCTGAAGGTCTGCCCGTTTGGCGACCACTGGTAAGTATAATTCTGCCCCGTCGGCGCGCTCAGCGTCACACAGCCACTATTGCAAATGTAGTGATTGCCAGAAACGGTAGCCAGCGGCAAGGCGATCACGACCACCGTCACCGAGTCGGGCACCATCGTGCAGCCGTTGGCATCCGTGATGGTCACGCTGTACGTCCCGGCCGAGTCGGTCATAATGGATTGAGTGGTGCTTGGGGGCGTGTCAGACCACAGGTAGGTATAGGCTTCCCCTGATGGTGCCGCAGGTGCGGTGAGCGTCACCGTATCGCCTGTACAAACCGTCAGCGATGGCGCAGCTGTGATGTCCTGGTAAAGTGGCAAGGGGGTGACGACCACGCTTGTCGTGAGCATATCGGTGCAGCCCTCAGCATCCGTGACGGCCAGCGTGACCGTGTAAGAGCCCGCTGTGGTGTAGCTGTGCAAGGGTTTTTCACTACCGTTGGTGGAGCCGTCGCCAAAGTCCCAATCCCATTGGACAACGGTGTCCGAAACAAAGCCGCAGAAAGTGAGCGGCATATCCACGCACACGGTATCTGAGGTAATCACGATGCTATCCACGACTACCCCGCCGACGGCTATGGTTTTTTCAATCTTGGACTTGCAGCCAGCCAAGTTCGTCACGGTCAAGGTGACGGTGTAGGTGCCGGGTTTGGGGTAAGTATGCTTCGGGTTTTGCACCGTGGAAGTACCGCCGGGAGAAGGAAGGGAAGGGTCCCCGAACGACCAAGACCAGTCAAGAGGAGGGCCATCAAGAGGCAGGTAAGTGGACAAATCGGTAAAACAAGCGGTTTCGCAGGAGTCCACATGGCTGAAATCGGCCGCTAGGGGGATGTGGACAGTATCAGAAACTGCTATGACGCAAGAGTCTGGCGGATGCATGGCTATGTTGAACGCATAGGCAGACAACAGAACCGCGTAATCACCGGCTTGGGGGTAAGTGTGCGTAGCGTTGGGCGGGATGCCGGTGGTCGGCCCCCCGTTCGGGTCATCGAACCACCATCCGGCTGGCGTAGAGTTGACGAACGTTGGCACAAAATCCACCATGTTGCAATCGGGAACTTGGTTGGTGGCGGTAAAAGAAACCGAGGCAGTGGAATCGGGCAGGCAATTAGGGCCGGGGCAGATGTCTGTTTGAATGACTGTAATCTGAGAGCTGGCCGTACAGCCAGTGGTCGTATCCGTCGCTGTCACCGTGTAAATAAAGGTTGCCTTCGCACAGGTGTTTGGATGGATCAATGTACTTGTGGTGCTTCCCGGTGGTAGTTGTATGGAGGTGTTCGCAGTGACATTCAAACAAGCCCAAGTATACGAATACGGGCCAATTGGAGCTTTGACCGTGACCGTAGTTGGGGTGCAGGGCGCAATGCAGAGCTCGATGAAGTAGGGCGGAGCAGGTTTTGGCCCCGAAAGCGCAACCGCCTTGTATCTGTCGCTCGCCGTACAGCCATTGGCATCGCAGGTCGTCACCGTGTACACGCCCACAGCGGCGGTCGTGACCATTCGCGTAGTGGCACCGGCAAAAGACCACAGGTATTTTGCAAAACCGGCACCTGCGTCCAGCACGAAAGGCACACCTGGGCAGAGGGTGTCGTTTTGCACAATGACCGGGGCGATGGGCTTATTGATCACGACCGAAAGACTGGTCTTAAGCGTGTCGCCGCACAACTCTACGGCCAGCGTCAGGACAGCCGTTCCGGGTACATTGTTCCATTGCACCCAGACATTCGGAGTGCCTTGCCCGCTGACGACGCTGCCCAAATGAGCAGTAGCAGTCGTAAGCGCCCAGTGATACGTCGCATCCGCGTGCTGGGGCAGAATAGAGGTAGCCGTGTAACTCTTCACCAAGGAATCGATACACACGGATGCCGACCCCGCAATCGTAGGGGTTTGCAGCAGTTTGGGCTGCACCGCCTGGGTGATCACCTGCGAGCTGCATTTGGGCGAAGCCAACATGGTTTGTTGGAGGCTCAGGGAGTAGAGGTAAGGAGGCCCAGCGTTCCAGGTCACCGTCACCGGGTTTCCAGTCGTGCTGATCAAAGTCCCGCCGTTGTTGATGGTCCAGTGGAATCCCACCCCCGTCTGGTCAGTTTGGGCGAAGTAAGTGTAGGTGCCGCCTGGGCAAACCTCCAAGGGGCCAACAATCCCCTTCGGCTGCGGCACTTCAACCACCTGCATGAACGCGGTGGCCTCATCGTTGCAAAACAGCGTAGGGTCGACGGGCGTAGCGGTGACCACATAAGTGCCCGGCCCAGCGCTCCAAGTCACCGTGACCGTACTCGTTCCGTTGCCAGCAATGCTGAACACCGGGTTGCCCAGGCCATCACGGACCATCCAGTTGTAAGCGGACACAGGGAACGCAGAATAGGTGGAGGCATCATTGGTGCACACCACCGACAGCAGCGGCGCAACAATAAAAAAACGCCGCTTGATGTCCACCTTGAGCGTGGCCGTGCCCATACAATCGGCAGGGTCTTGGCCCGGCAAGCCGCCCAAAAAGTCGCTGTAATAATGCAGCGTGATCGTGCCGGTGCTACCGTTGCCCCAAGTGACCGTGATGGTGTTGGTGCCTTCGCCAGTCCAACTGAAGGCACCGGTTACCTCCCAATCGTAGTACACACCGATCCATTTCGGCACGGTGTAAGTCTCCGTCGTGTAGGCGCACACCAGCGTTTCACCGCCGATAGTTGCCGTGAGCGGGATGATCGGTATCGTCACCGTCACCGGCGCGTCGCAGTAGAGGTCGTCACAGCCCTTCGCCGCCAGCGTGACCGTGCTGACCGGCCCTGCGCCCCACTGCACACAGATGGTATCGTTGCCCTGACCGCTGAAAGCAAGGGGCAGGCCGTTTTCGTCCAGCACCGTCCAAGCGTAGGAAGCACAGTGCTGAGCGTCCGTCCAGTATTTGGTGCTGTCATGGGCGCACAAAGTGGAGACGCAGAAGATGCCTGGCCCCGGCAGCGAGTCCACTACAATGTCCACACACGCAATGTCCGTACAGTAACAAAGCGGATTGCCATCCACATCAGAGCTGCCCCTCTTCGCATACAGGCAAGCGGTGTGAATGCCCGGCGTGGTGTAAGTGTGCGTCTCGCTGGGCGAAGTAGAATAAGTCCCGTCGCCGAAATCCCAAAAAGCAGCGTTACTGCCCGTGGAAGTATTGGTGAAACTGACGCTCCCTCCCTTGCAAACATGGGTGGGCGAAGCCGTGAAAGAGGCGACTGGCCCTTCCAGAATATCCGTGCAAGCATTGATGGCCCTCGTCACGCCAACATTCGTGACCGTCAGAGAAACCAGCCCTGGCCCCATAGGCCCCCAAGTCACCACAATGGAAGCAGCATTCGGGCCGGGCACAAACGAGCCGCCTGTCACCGACCAGATGTACGTGCTGCCCGAATTGTAGGTGGCGAAATAAGTCGCGTTGGAGTTTTCGCAGGCGAGGGCACAGCGCTTGTTTTCACTCTGGAACACGTCGAAACGTTCCATGTCCACAAAAAAGCAGTCCGGTTTCGGGTCTTTCACCACGACAATGACCTTGGCGGTACAGGTGTCGCAGCTTTTGTAACGGTAGGTGTAGGTGAGGATTTGTTCGCCACAGCCAGTGCTAGACGAAAAGCTAAGTCGCCCGTCAGTCGCCAGCGCAATACACGGAGACGCAGGCTGTACCCAGGAGACACTGATCAGGCCAGGGTTGGGCGGGAAAGGGTCAAACTTGTCATTGTCAGTGACATTGTAGTTGAAAGCCTGCCCCCGCGTGACGCACAGGGAATCCCTGACGGCGGTGACCTGAGCGAAAGAAACGCTCGGCAAAAAAGCGAGCAGGCAAAAAATCAAATGGGCAAACAGAGTCTTCATGCGAGGAGTGTTTTAAAAAGTTAATGGAAGTGGGTGCTTTTTGGCAAAAGCATATTCACCCCTCAAATCCAACGCTCCTGCCTTTTGTTACCCCGTGCTGCCCATTTTTTTTCAAAAAAAATTTCGCACCTGCTTTTGTCGCGGCCAACACTCGCCCGCTCCGTTTTTTAAACACCCCGCCAGCACAGCCAGCATTACCCAAATCCGCCTAATTTCGCCCCAGCAAATCTCGCAGACCCACCCACCTTTCGGCTCAATCATGGAAATCCTGACCACCAACGGCATTACCGTCAGCGTACAGACGCAATACTTGCCCGCGCACTCCAACCCGCGTGCCGGCAAACTCATTTTCGGCTACCACATCGCCATCGAGAACGGCAGCCCGCACACTGTGCAACTGCTGCGCCGCCACTGGGTGATACAAGAAGCCAGCGGCGAACTCCGCGAAGTGGAGGGCGAGGGCGTGATCGGCCAACAACCCATCATCGAGCCGGGCGACAGCCACGAGTACACCTCGTTTTGCAACCTCTGCTCCGAGATGGGAAAAATGTCGGGCACCTACCTGATGACCCGCCGCGACGACGACTCACTGTTCGAGGTCGCCATCCCCG
>JAYSUY010000502.1:0-1679 GCA_043718855.1 Saprospiraceae bacterium
TCAGGCTCTGCATCGCGGTGCTTGGACAGTACACAGCGCGGCACTGAGCGGCGGCACTTTGGACATCTTGGTGGACAAACGGGTGTTGCGGGTGCCGAACAAACGAATGCCCCACGAGATACTGCGCTCGCTTGGTTTTCCGCTCACGGTGGACAGTGTGATGATCAAAAACTTGGACATCACGCTCAACGAGCGGAAGGCAACTGGCACGGGCGCGCTGCTTTTTTCCAACACCTACTTCAAGTTGCTGAACCTCTCGAACGACACGCTGCGCATGACCGACACCACGCCCGCCCGCATCTACGCGAGTTGCCAACTGATGGGAAAGGGCCGGGTGGATTTGTCTGTCAGGCTGCCTCTGGGCAGCAATAGTTTCAACTGTTCGTACCAAGCAGAACTGGGCAACATGCCGATGGCCGCGCTCAACCCATTTTTTGAAAAAGACAACATCGAGTTCGACGATGGAGAAATGAAGCACCTCACCCTGCGGGTGAAAGTGAGCAACGGCCTCGCCAGCGGCACCATGGATGCGGAGTACAAAGACCTGAAACTGACCCTGCGAGGGGCTGACGACAAGAAACGCCAGGTGGTGAGCCTGCTCGCCAACATGGTGATCCGCACCGACAACAAATCCGTGCGCCAAAGTTCCTCCGCGCATTCAGGCGAAATCAGTTACCAGCAGGTGCCGGGCGATGAGTTTTTCCGATTCCTGTGGCGCACTGCGCGCGTCGGCCTGCTCGACATCCTGTTGCCGAGGGTGAATGTGCCGCTGCCGCCAGATTAAGTCACATTCCCTTCATCGTCAGTGCCACCCGCTTCCGCGAAGCATCCATCTCCACCACCCGCACCGTCACCTGCTGGCCGAGCGATGGCGCAAAAACGGGCGTTTTTTTTGTTGGAAGGTGTCAGAGGGAAACTACTTTTGCTCAAACTTTACTCGCATGAACGCTCATTCAGCAGTTCCATTCAGTCATTCGGCCAAAGCCCTCGCTCAGCGACAGACCGCTCAGATTGCCTTGGCTGTGAAAGCGGCTGTCCAAACCCTCGACCCAAGCGCGAGGGTGGTGCTGTTCGGTTCCCGTGCACGTGGCGATGCCCGGCAGGATTCAGACTATGATTTTTTGGTGCTGGTCAGCCGACCGATTGACTTTCAATTGAAAAGACAGATTTTGGATTGCCTTTACGAAGTCGAACTGCACACTGGCTGCGTAATCGGTGCCTTGATTGAAAATGTGGACGATTGGCAGATGATGGAGCATTCGCCCATTTTTTCAGAAATCGCACAAGACGGGATAGCGGCATGAGTTTTCCTAAAAAAGACATCGTGCGGTACCGCCTGGAACGCGCCCGCGAAGCCTTGTCGGAAGCGGCGTTGCTTCAAAACGGCGGCAAGTGGTTAGCAACCGTCAATCGCTTGTACTACGCTTGCTTTTATGCCATCTCTGCCTATTTCGTCCAGCAAAACTTGAAGACATTTACCCACTCTGGCCTGAAATCGGCCTTCAACAAAGAACTGGTGCAGAGCGGGAAAGTCGGCTTGTCCGAAGGTAGGCTTTTCAACCAACTCTTCTCTTTCCGACAGGATGCTGACTACAAGGATTTCGTGCAGTTCAGCGGCGAGGAGGTCGCTCAACTCTTCCCGGAAGTGGAAAATCTGATAGCGGTATTGGAAAAGTTGG